>JAEYZB010000261.1 GCA_023428205.1 Bacteroidota bacterium
ACTTTGAAGTGGTGAAGCATCGTTGAATTTTCCGCTTGTTCGAGAGAAGCAATGAATACATTCTGCGATTTTAGCTCTTCTACTAACTGCAAAATATTTTCGCGGTGTTCCCACACAACCGTTTCCGTAGCACCAAGCGCTGTTTTCTGAATATCGCGGTGCGGTGGAGTTCCCGTGATGCCGCACAAATAAATTCTTTCAATACGAAACGCATCAGCCGTACGAAAAATAGAGCCTACGTTTAAATGCGAACGCACATTATCCAATATCAAAATGAGGGGGATTTTTTCGGCATCATGAAATGCATCTTTGTCTAAGCGCCCTAACTCTTCGTTCAATAACTTTCTCATTCCTTGTAACCAAATCGTTTTAAATCATTTTCATTATTACGCCAACCGTCACGCACTTTTACAAACAAATTCAGATATACTTTTTTGCCCAAAAACGCTTCCATCTCTTTTCGCGCTTCAATGCCGAGTTTGTTTATCGCTGCACCTTTCGCGCCAATCACAATATTTTTTTGCGAATCGCGCTCGACATAAATAACACACCGAATCGTGTCCATTTTTTCCAGCTCTTTATATTCTTCGACTACCACTTCGCACGAATAGGGAATTTCTTTTTCGTATTGCAAAAAGATTTTTTCGCGCACAATTTCCGACACGAAATAACGCGTATTTCTATCTGTCAGTGTTTCTTTATCGTAATATGGAGGGCTTTCTGGCAATAACTCTAAAATCATTTTGATGATACCGTCTACATTAAAATTCTCCTTTGCAGAAATGGCTAAAAAACGACTGTTCGGAATGAGTGTTTCATAGAGCATTTGCAGTTTCGGCAACTCATTCTCTTTGCATAGATCCACTTTATTCAACAGCACAATTACGGGCAATTTCGACTGATTACAATAATCAATTAATTTCTGCTGTTCGTCTGTTTTTTGATACTTATCTGTTATAAAAAGTAAAACATCTGCATCTTCCAGCGCTTCTTTCACAAAACCATTCATACTTTGCTGGAGCGCATATGCCGGTTCATTAATGTAACCCGGTGTATCGGAGAAAACGATTTGATAATCTGCTTCATTTACAATGCCTATCAGCCGCCCACGCGTGGTTTGTGCCTTAGGCGACATGATTGCCAATCGTTCGCCCGTAAGGCGATTCATCAGCGTAGATTTGCCTACATTAGGCAATCCTACAATATTTACGAAGCCCGCTTTGTGTGTATTCATGCTGCAAAAAAAGAAAATATAATTTGGATACGGCAAAAAGTATCATACATTTGCGCCCACATCGCGGGATGGAGCAGTGGTAGCTCGTTGGGCTCATAACCCAAAGGTCGTCAGTTCGAGTCTGGCTCCCGCAACTAAAAGCTTCTATATTTTTTATAGGGGCTTTTTTATTTTGCGAAATGTTTACGGTCTAATTTAAAAAGAAAAGCAGGATAATTGCCCTGCTTTTCTTTTTAAACGTCCTCGCTTACTTAGTCCCTAAATAAACCTTGTTACCGCTTTTATCTAAATAGTAGTTTCCACCGCGCACACCAATATAAACCGTTTCGCCTTTAGGCCCTTTCAAGGCTTTGTTGATTTTATCGCCTGTTTTTGTGCGAGCATCGGCATTGGCACGCTTTGCCGGCTCTCCTGCTTTTGCAGCTTCGCCTTTAGTCTTAGCCTCTGCTTTGTTTTCAGCAGCCCTCGCTTTTCCCGCTGCGGATTGAGTAGCTCCATTTGCTTTTGAGGCTTCGCCTTTAGTTGCTTTTTCTACATTGGCTTTTTTCGTCTCCCCTTTTTTCGTTTCTTGAGTAGCGGCTACTTTAGCATTTGCGGCTGCTTGCGCTGATGCGAAATTGACAGTTACGGCCAATAGAGCCGCAGCCAATAATAATTTTACTTTTTTCATTGCTTTCAATTTTTAATGTTTATAAATGTGAGTCGAAGGTAAAACAAACTACGCACTATTTTCGCTTCTCGATTGGTTTATATTTTTTTTAAGACAAGACCATCTCTACTACCGTAATCATAATAAAGCAATTCTCCAAAAGACGAACACATTTTGTCTTATAGCCTCTATATTGTATCCAAGTGGGTGAAAAAAACGAGGTCACTGAGCATAGTCGAAGTGCGGTGCATTGAGTTTATCGAAATGAGCACGTTTAGCATAAAAAAAGCCCCAAACTTTTGCTTGGGGCTTTCGAGATAAACAAGGAATGGTTAATCTACATTATCGTGCAAAAACGTATTGTTTTGCTTGATTTCAGGACGTTGATTCAAAAAATCTTCCGAAACAGTGAATTGCGACATGTGTTTTTCTTGTGATGGCAAAGTTGAGTTTTCGATGTTGATCCCTTGTCGCATATAAGCCGGAGTACTTTCTAATTCACTTATATTTTGCTTGTTCAAATTACGGAAACCCAACTGATTCAAAATACGTTTGCGATCAATCAATTCTTTGTTTTGTATTTCCGTGTTCAATGGCGTGTATGATTTTTCAATGTTCGTAACGAACATATCCTCTTCTTTTTCTGTCTTTTCATTCACGAACGAGGGCTGCTCTTCCAATGGCGTTTCTTCCAGAGTCATTTCAGCTAATTCTTCGCTCTCTGTGGCCATAAACTCATTATTCACTTCCAGTTCAAAAGAAATCGTTTCGCTCGTTTCTGTCGCAAAACTAAATAGCGATTGTTCTGTTTCTTCTTTCTGCAAATCTTCCGCAGTAATCATTGGCTCTTCTTCCAAAGAATGTACGAGCGTGTTATTAGTCGGCAATACTTCAACTACTTGGTCTTTTGTTTCCGCAACGATTTCTTTTACTTCCGGTTTCACTTCCGAAACCGTTTCCTTCACCTCGTTTTTTTCAACCAGTTCGTGAACAATTCGGTTTGTTGTTTGCGTAAATGTCGGTTTACCTGTCGCTTCAAATCCTGTCGCCACCAACACTACCGATAATTTATTTTCCAATGTTTCATCGACACAAGTACCAAAAATAATATCTGTATCTTTTGCTACATCTTGGATATATTCGTTAATCTCTGTAATCTCATCTATTGTAGGCTCATCTAAACCATACGAAATATTCATCAGAATTTTTTTCGCTCCACGAATATCGCTATCGTTCAAAAGTGGTGAATTTAACGCTCCTTGAATGGCTTTCATTGCACGTCCTTCACCTTCTGCCGTAGCACAACCGATAATCGCAGCTCCGGAATCTTTCATTACATGTTTCAAATCGGCAAAATCAATATTGATAAAGCCGGGTACGGTAATAATTTCTGAAATGCTTTTCGCTGCCAATGTCAATATATTATTTGCGTGATTGAACGCATCAGACTGTTTGGCATTGCCATACATTTCGCGGATTTTGTCATTTGAAATCACTAAAATCGCATCTACATAACCTTTCAGTTTTTCAATACCTTCCAATGCCTGAGCAAACTTACGTTTCCCTTCAAATGAAAAAGGAGTGGTAACAATTCCCACCGTCAGAATTCGCATTTCACGCGCTACCTTCGCTACTACAGGAGCACCGCCTGTTCCTGTACCACCGCCCATTCCGGCAGTTACGAAAACCATTTTCGTGTTTTTACTCAAAAGTTGGCGAACCTCTTCTTCCGATTCTACGGTAGCTTGTGCTCCAACCTCAGGATTTGAACCTGCACCCAAACCTTGTGTAAGCTCCGGCCCTAATTGAATTTTATTAGGAACAGGACTTAATGCCAACGCTTGCGAATCGGTATTACATATCACAAAATTCACGCCAACAATGCCTTGACGGTACATGTGGTTCACGGCATTACTTCCGCCACCGCCCACACCAAAAACTTTGATGATAGAGGCTTGCTCTTTGGGCAGGTCAAATTGTAAGGTAGTCATACTTATTTATTTTATGTTTTAAAAAATTATTGTTCAAAATCGTTGTGAATACTATCATCCTTAAACCAGTCTTTGGCAGATTTCGCCCACGCTGACCAAAATGGCTTAGATCTTTCTTTACGAGGCTGTTCGTAATAGGTTGTTTGCTCTTCCTCCTTTTCTACCATCGTTTCTACCATCTCTTTTTCCGCTTCCACTATCGGTGCGACAGAAATCGATTGTTCAGGAACAACTTGTTTTATGACAGGCTCAGCTACAATAGCTTCTTCTTCTACAAAACGCAATTTGCCTTCTTCACGCAAATCATCATATCCTTTAATAATCAAACCAATCCCCGTAGAAAGAATCGGGTTTTTCAATTGATCACTGTTTTTCGCCAAGTATTCTGTCGGCAGACCCACACGTGTCGGCAAGCCTGTGTGATATTCCACAAACTGAGTCAAATGGCGCAGTTGCGAACCTCCACCCGTTACCACAATTCCTGCAATCAGTTTTTTAGAATAGCCTGATGATTTGATTTCAAAAAATACGTGTTGGAAAATCTCTTCCAATCGCGCACTGATAATTCTCGACAATGTGATAACTGAAATTTCTTTATGCGCACGACCTGCAATTCCCGGAATAGAAATAATTTCGTTTTCACTCAAACCGTGTTCCAACGCGTGCCCGAAACGTACTTTTAATTTTTCTGCTTGTTTTTTCAATACAGAACAACCTGTTTTAATATCTTCTGTCAAAATATTTCCCGCTAATGGAATTACGGCCGTGTGACGAATCACGTTTTCTTGAAATATTGCAATATCTGTTGTGCCTCCGCCAATATCAACAAGAACAACACCCGCTTCCAATTCATCTTCACTCAACACCGAGGCCGATGAAGCAAGTGGCTCTAAAATCAATCCTGCACTTTTCAATCCTGCACGCTCCACACATTTAATGATGTTTTGTGCAGCTGCTACTTTTCCGGTAATGATGTGAAAGTTTGCAGAAAGTCGGCTTCCGCACATTCCCACAGGATTTTTCGGCACAGGCTGATTGTCAATTGTAAATTCTTGCGGCAAAACGTGAATAATTCTTTCACCCGGATTCACGGCAATTTTGCGCATATCGTCAATCATTGAGCGAATATGCGATTCTACCACTTCCGTGTCAGGTGCGCCCAACATATTGATGCCGTTGTTTTGCATGCTGGAAATATGTTCGCCTGCAATACCCACATACACTTCGTGAATTTTCATTCCCGATTGTTTCTCTGCTTCCGCAACAGCTTGTTTAATGGAATTGACGGTAAGTTCAATATTCACCACTTCTCCTCGCGCCACACCTTGCGAATCGGCTTTGCCGACACCAAGAATGTGGATTTTTCCAAATTCATCCATTTGCCCTACAATTGCGGCAATTTTGGTAGTTCCAATATCCAAGCCGACTACTACTTGATACTTTTTACTTGGGTTCATATTATTTTTTATTCGTTTTGTTTTCTATTTAATTGAGTCTTTCGATGCCGATCCGTCCGCTATTGTTGCGGAAACCTGATTCGCAATGCTGATGTTCAATCGCGAATATTTTCCCCAGCCTTTCTGCGCCATTACATCACGGTAGAACGTTTTTAAATTCTCAAAACGCGCCTTCATTTTTTCATCCACTTTCCCAAAGTGCACCGTGTGACAACACATTTTCGGCACAAGGTCGAAACTGCCATCTTCGTTCACATAAATATGATCAATGAGCGAGCACAGGGCACTGTCTTTCGTGATATATTGCGTCAATTCAAATAACTGCTTTCCCACTATACTATCTCCTTCCACATCGTCATACGTTTGTACAAAGCCGATCGCAAGCGGTACTTTGGTTGTAAAAGTATTATGTAGCGGCATTTTAACCTGCTCTTCACTTAAATAGAAACTAACACCGTCATTGTTGATTACACGCAACAGCGGTGTACGCTGAACGATCTTTGCGTGAACAGCATGTTTTTGGTCATAATAAATCTCCGCATTTTTGATATACGGATTTTTCTCCAGCGACTTTTCTAAGGTGCTGAAATCAATAGCTGATAAGCGTTTCCCTATGATTGAGCGACCTGATAAATGCGTAATTTCATTTTCCACTTCCTGCTCATCTATCAACTGCATAAAAGGGGAATGCTGTACTTCTGTATGTACAGCAGAACATACAACCAAATTTTGTTTATTCACAGCTGCTGTTACAGCAACGCAGAAACTTGCAACTACTGCTAAAACAAACAGCAACTGCATAATGCGTTTTACTATGAATAAAAATCTTTTCACCTACTAT
>JAEYZB010000306.1 GCA_023428205.1 Bacteroidota bacterium
GTATAAAAAGCCCGAAGGCATTGGCGTTCGCGTTGATGATGGTTTTGAAGAGGGAATGACGATTCCGATTTATTACGACCCGATGATTGCAAAATTGGTAACGCACGGAAAAGACCGTGAAGAAGCCATCAGCCGAATGTTGCGCGCTATCAATAATTACACCATTGTTGGTGTGCGCAATACGCTGGCATTTGGCGAATTTGTTTTGAAACATCCTGCCTTTGTCAGCGGGAAATTCGACACGCATTTTGTAACGAAACATTTTACACCAGAAATTTTGGTCGCGCAAAATGATGAGGAAGCAGAAGCTGCGGCAATTTTAGCGGCATATCTTTACAACGCGAAAAGTGCGGCATCTCCATCGGCTGTTACGCAAGTGCGCACCGAATCGAAGTGGGTGAAAAACCGCACTCGATAAAAAGAAATTTTACCTTTGAAAAAATAACACTACCATGAATACCAGAAGAATCACTATTATCACCACATCGTTGTTTTTGATTTTTGTTCTCTCGCAATGTAGTTCGAGATTATATGTCCCTACCGAAGCAAACGTGTCCGAAAAAGCCACACTTGCGGAACTCAACCAAGGACGCGCATATATGCTTACCGTCTGTATGCAGTGCCATAAACGCACGCCTTCGCCCAATAAACATACCGCGGAGGAATGGTTGCTGACGCTCAATAAAATGCAAGAAATTGCAGGCCATAAAAAGAAGACATTTACGAACGAGCAGAAAGACTTAATTTACAAATACATTATTTCGGCTAAAAAATAATGTTTCGATAGAGTGCCCTGAAAAAACGGAGCTTGAAATGGGTGAAAAAAACGAGGTGGATTAGAAATTAACCCACTTCAGATTCTTTCTTCCCTGATTAGTGGAAAGCGAAACAACGTAGATGCCGCTCGCCAAATTTTCTTTTTGCGAAAATAAATTCCCAGGAGAAGAGAAGCAAACCTGTCCATTCAAATTGATGATTTGATACGACTCAATGTGTAAATCGTCATTGTTCGCGCGTAATACAAATCCGTTGGGCGTGGAAAGTAATTCTGCGGCTATATTTTTCACTTCGTGAATTGCGCTAATTCCGCAGCTATTTTGCACAAAAGGGACATAGCCTCTTTCGTATAGATGTTTATATATCACACAGAAGTTTTTTCCGTTGCTAAGGAGTGTATCGCTCAGTAGCAATGCCTTTGCGGCTTGTGGTTGGGTCATGTTTTGTGTGAAAATATAGAGCGTAATTAGGACTAAACTATCCGTATAGGCGATGCATAATTCATCATGAATATTCATGAGAGTCGATGACCATAATTCCGAATTTTTGTAGTAGCTGGTTGGCGATAAATCTTCGGGATAATGTTTTGTGGAATTTACCGCACGCCCATTCCAAAATTCATTGTGTCCGTCCCAATTATACACCCAATTTGTATTGTAATTACTGAGACGTTTTGAATAAGAAGCCGCAAAATAATCGGCAATTCCTTCGTCCAATGAATTGCGCTCAAAGCCCGAGTTGGTATTGGGTGCAGAGTTGTAGGAAACAAAATGTGAATACTCGTGAATCAATACATCGGCATCTTCTGCGTCATCCACTCCGCCCGTTCCGAAAATTATATTATTAGGAGAAGAAAAAAACGAATTATCATCGTTAGTTCCGTGCGGGTCAACCTTTGCCAAAGCATCAGCAGATGTGAAACCTAAGCCGTGAATATAATCGCGATAGAGGGATAAATGATAAAATGCGTTTACATCCTCAAATCCATTTTGGCTGCGCGTGAAATCAAAAACAGGAGTGGTGGATGTCACGGCAATAATCCCATTTCCATTAATGTCATGTAGCTGAATATGGCTATTCTGTAAACGGAAAACGGAGCCATCAAAATCGGCTGTAAATGTTTTGTTTTGGCGTTCGTTGTTTAGTACGGGAGAATCGGCATTATTATTATCAATGAATGCGCCACCATAGGAAACTTGTGCTGTTGTCAGTGGGTCGGGATTAAATACTTTTCCGGTAACGGTGGAATCAATATTCAGAAAAACAGAAGTGATTTTTTCGGAGATAACGCCCGAATTGTTTATCAAAACCTCTTTATTCAATCCACTTTTCTCCCGGAAAGTGAGCTGTAAGCATAAAGACAATTTATTTTCATCAAATACATACACGATTTCTTTTTGCAAGTCAAAAACCGCCAAATTACTCGCAAGATACTTTTCGGAAAACGCATAAATATTTTTTTTACTGTCTTCATCGGGAGAATCAATACTCATCGGAATGGAATCAAACCAATTAGTGTAAATGCTCATTATCTTGCCATTTTTTGCAAGGTTGATTTTGATTGCCGCGTTTTTAATGGAAATATTATTTAGTGTTTGGTTGAATTGAAAATGTAATGCTGCGGGGCTTTCTGTTTTGGCATATAGCGATAATTGATACTTTTGTGCTTTTTCACCTAAGAAATTTGAAAGATAATCGCTGACAGCCGAAATGTCGTTGGGGGCGTCTATTCTGCTATTAGGGTAAAAATCATTACACAAAAATTCCTGTGCATTGATTTTAATTGCACTTAAAAATATGACAGACAATATTATTCCTATTCGCATAACTCCTTACAAAGGAAATAAATTATAAACATTCATTTTGGGGTTTAACGAAAAACTTTCTATTTTAGACAACGTTAAGGCGACTTGATTCATCTATGGAGTGGTTTTGGGTTTATCACCGAAAATAATTTTACTATAAGAAATGAAAAAGATTTTGTTCTACTTGCTTGCCTGTTTTGTGTTTAACAGCGCAAAAGTTCAAGCCCAAACGCCCCAAGGCTGTAATCTCAATAACATTCGTGCCGCGTTTGCTGCCGCAGGTCATTACACAGAATTGAATGTTTCCGGCCAGCCGTGCAGTTTGTATTTTGTGGATGAAAGTGCTAACGATGCAGCTACTGCAGAAGGTTTAGCAGGTCAGTTAGGAGGACATTTGGTGGTAATGAATGATGCTACCGAAAATTCCAATGTGGTTGCTGCCATTAACGCTGCCGGGTATCTTGCTGGAAATCGAAAAGTGTGGATAGGATATAAGCGCACAGGGACAGCGGCTCCTACATTTTATTCTTTAGAAGGAACCTCCGGACCATTTACACCGGGACCATCAAGTCCTACATTATTTCAAAACTGGAGTAGCGGTGAGCCAAACAATAGTGGTTTCGATGGCTGTTGCAGTTTTTTTTTGCAGTTACACAGATTGTAATGGAGAACAGTGTGTACAGATTTATGCAAACGGCTTGTGGAATGATGAAGATTGTAGTGATGATGCGAGTAAGTCTATCATAGAAGTAAACCTTTGCCCTATCGTTACATCGACTCAAGACACCACCATTTGTGCAGGAGGAGGAGTTCGGCTTTGGGCCACGACAATTTTAGGATCTTCTCCATATAATTATACTTGGACTCCTGGAAATTTATCAGGAGCCAATCATCGAGTTTATCCTACTCAACCAACGACCTATTCATTGACAGTAACCGATAGATATGGCTGTTATCAAACGGCATCAACAGATGTGTCATTAAATACAGGCTGTGTCCCTCCTCCGCAGCCATTGGGTTGCAATATTACGGCTATCCGAAATGCCTTTGCCGCTGCCGGACATTATACGGAACTAAACGTAACAGGGCAAGATTGCAGTATGTATTTTATTGATGAAAATGCCAATGATGCGGCAGGAGCAGAAAGTTTAGCGAATGCTTTTGGAGCGCACTTGGTGGTGATGAATGATGCAACCGAAAATACGAATGTGATAGCGGCTGTGAATGCCGCAGGGTACCTTTCAGGAAGCCAAAAAGTGTGGATAGGCGTAAAACGTACAGGCACTGCGGCTCCTACGTTTTATACTTTAGACGGTTCTACCGGTCCGTTTACTCCGGGGCCATCTACCCCTTATTTATATCAAAACTGGGCAGGTGGCGAGCCGAATAATAGCGGCTATGATAACTGTTGCAGCTTTTTTTGCAACTATACCGATTGTAACGGAGAGCAGTGTGTGCAGATATATTCAAATGGGTTTTGGAATGATGAAAGTTGCGATGATGATGGAAGTAAATCCATTATCGAAGTAAACCTTTGCCCTGAAATTAATGCCTCGAACGATACAACTGTTTGTAATCCGAATCCGGTAACAATTACCACTCGTGCTATTCTCGGTTCTGCTCCATACTCCTACGCTTGGACACCCGGAGGGCAAACATCTTCTTCTATCACGGTAACTCCGCCAAGTACTACAATGTACAAAGTTCGGGTGACAGACAGATGGTCCTGCTATCAGGAAGATTCTACAATGATAACGGTTATTCCGATTAGTCCGCCAACCATTACGGCAAGTTCGCTTTCCTTGTGTATAGATGAAATAGATACCATCAATATGGTGGGAACATATAATCCTACTGCTGCCATGAATTGGTATTTTGACGGAGCCTCGTTTTTAGGAGGTAGTGCGGTATTGCCCTATTATGTCAGTTGGAGTCAAGCGGGAACACATGATATTTCTTTGTTTATGACAGATGATGTCTGTACCTCCCAAACGACTACAATTACGGTAACGGTACATCCGAACCCTATTGCCACTGCGGGCATAGATGTGGCTTTATGCTCCGATTCTTCCATAATCTTGGGAGCAGCACCTGATGCGGGAAATACATACAGTTGGAATCCGACACTCGGCTTGAGTAATGGTACAGTTGCAAATCCTGTGTTGACCGCAAATAACCCGACTGATTCAAACATTGTACAAAGTTTTGTCGTGACGGAAACTACCGCAGAAGGCTGTGCCGCTACCGACACGGTGCTGGTCACGCTTCATCCTCCGGCAGTCACCACCTTTGCTATTAATCCGCCTAATGCTTGTATTGGTGAGGCAGTAACGATTACTTACACGGGAACAAATAGCGCTTCGGCTACATACACATGGGATTTCGGAGTCGGAACGGTTGTAAGTGGAAGCGGGCAAGGTCCTTATACCGTGACTTGGGCTTCTTCCGGTAGCCATCCGATATCGCTCAATGTAACAGAAAATGGTTGCCCCGGAATTCCGACTGTTGATTCGGTAAGTATCGGCACCCCTCCTCCGGCAGATGCAGGTGCAGATGTGGCGGTATGTTCAGGCGGTACGGTGCAAATCGGCTCACCGACACAAGCAGGATTCACTTATCAATGGAGTCCTACAACATCCTTAGACGATGCGACATCTTCGTCTCCTAATTTTTCGTTTTTAAACACCTCGTCAAGTTCTCAGACATTCACCTACACCGTAGTGATGAATCAAAACGGATGTACGGCTTCTGACGATGTAAACGTAACCGTTGATGCACCGGGAGCTACGACTATCGTGCCACAAGGTTCTACTACTTTCTGCGAAGGCGGAACGGTGACACTTGAATCAAATGACCCGAATATCGTTTCTTGGTCATGGTTGCCGAATGGTGAAACAACACAAAGCATTATCGTGGCAACGGGGCAGCAGTTCAGTATGACAGGACGCGATGCGCAAAGCTGCTACTACGTAAGCAATGCGATAATCACGACACAAGTCATTCCTCCGGTGGTGGCATTGGCGCCTAATGGATTGGTAGAAGAATCTTGTACTGATTATAATGACGGCTCTATTACATTATCTCCAACAGGTGGAACTCCGCCTTATAATTATGTTTGGGATGATGGGCGAACAACCGCTGCGATAACCGGCTTAGGCGAGGGTGTTTACGCAGTTACCGTTTCCGACCAATATAACTGTTCTGCATCGGCACAATACACCGTTGATGCGGCAGTAGATTTTTATGTAAATATTGACAGTGCGTTTAATGTGTCGTGCTACGGATTTTATGACGGAGAAATTTTTGCTTCGTCCACAGGCGGTGCGCCACCCTATGCTTTCGTTTGGTCAAATAATATTACGGGCAGAAGAAACCTGCATTTGCCGATAGGCACCTATACCGTAACGGCTTCTGACGGACATGGCTGCTTGTCGGATTCTACCATTACGCTCACGCAGCCCGATGAAATTGTAGCGACCACGACTTCCAATTTGTTTATTGAATTTACCGAAGAAACACAAATTGATGTAACGATAAGCCCTAATGGAAACTATACCTACATGTGGTCGCCTGCGGCATCGCTCAGCTGTGCGGATTGTGAAGACCCGGGTGCTTTCCCTGCGCAAACCACCACCTACACGCTGGTGGTACATGACGAAACAACTAATTGCTACGACACCACGAAATTTAAGCTCGTAGTAGATGCCTCTAAACGGATATACATTCCGAATGCCTTCACGCCTAATGGCGATGGGAAAAATGATGTGTGGCAGGTTTTCAGCAAAGGCGTGAAATATTTCAAAGTGCAAATCTTTAACCGTTGGGGCGAAAAGGTGTTTGAAACCCTCGATATCACCAGGGGTTGGGACGGCACCTTCCATGGTGCGGCAGTAAACCCCGGAATCTACACCTACATTGTAGCTGTCACCTATTTAGATTCCGAACGTGTGAATCAAAGTGGAACGATAACCGTTGTGAAGTAATAGTCGTAAGGTATAAGTCGAAAATTATAAGTAGGGGCAGAAAATTTTCTGCCCTTTTTTTATGTGGGTGCATTTGTAGGGGCAATCGCTCGCGTTGCCCGAAAACAAAATGGGTGAAAAAAACGGGCAGGTTTTAATTATTTATCAACCATTTTCCGAAATTTCGCTTCATCAAAACCCACGACAATTCCTTTAGCCGTTTCTGCGATAGGGCGTTTGATAACGCTGTTTTTTTCGAGCATTAGTTTGATGGCGGCTTTTTCGGTGGTGGTTTTTTCTTGTACGGATTTATCCAACTGTCGCCATGTAGTGC
>JAEYZB010000167.1 GCA_023428205.1 Bacteroidota bacterium
GCAGACTATAAAACATTATTGAATAAATACGATCGACAACGTGCAATGATTTTGTTGGAAGGATGCGTGTTTGTACTGTTGCTGTTTGTCGGCCTGCTGATTGTCCGCAGAATTTTGACAAAAGAACTTCAACTTTCAGCACTTCAAAAAAACTTCATGCTGTCTGTTTCTCACGAACTGAAATCGCCTTTAGCTTCTATCAAACTCAACTTACAAACGCTCTCGCAACGGCAGCCGGAAAAAGCGATTGCAGAAAAACTAATCAACAACAGCGTAACAGATATTGTGCGCTTGGAATCGCTTATCAATAACATTCTGCTAGCATCCAAAATGGAAACAAAGCCAACGCACGCAGAACGGGAAATCAATATTTCTGACATTTGCTTTACACTTGCCGATAAATGGCAGCACAATACAAAGCACATTACCATTGAAGAAAATATTGAAGAAAATATTGATTACAAAACGGATGCGGTAGAATTTACTTCCGTGGTAAATAATTTATTGGAAAACGCCATAAAATACTCGCCAGAAAACACAACGGTTGTGATTTCACTTACGGAAAACGCAGAGGAAGTAATCCTCCAAGTAAGCGACCAGGGATTTGGAATTCCAATGGAAGAACACGAGCACATTTTTGAAAAATTTTATCGCATCGGCTCTGAAAATACCCGAAAAAGCAAAGGCACGGGACTAGGTTTATATATCGTTAAGCGTTATGTAGAAGCCAATCGCGGAACAATCTCTATTTCTGAAAACAAACCAACCGGAACGGCATTTCAAGTACGTTTGTCAAAATAATTTTACATTCGTTCCACTTAAAACAAACACATGAAATTTTTGCAACAAACTATCGCCATCGCGTTGCTTTCGTTTATCGCGCAACTGTTTTTACCCTGGTGGATTATTGCGCCTATCGCGTTTATTGTCGGCTATGCACTAAGCAATAGTGGCTGGCAAGCGTTTGGTGCCGCATTTCTCGGAGTCTTTTTGCTATGGGCCGGCTATGCCTTTTTGATAGACCAACGCAACGAGCATATTCTTTCCACACGCATTGCAACACTTTTTCCGTTAGGCGGAAACTATTGGCTGTTGATTATCATTACAGGTGTTGTCGGTGGTTTAGTCGCAGGACTTTCGGCTTTGAGCGGACGCTTGATTAAAAACATCCTATAATGAAACGGTCGTCAGTTGTCAGTCGTCAGTTGTCAGTAATTTATTGTTTACTGTTTGCTGTATACTGTTCACTGTCTACTAATTCTTCGTTTGCTTTCACCCCAACCGATTCCACAGAAATCACCTTAATTACCTGCACACCGGGCAATGAATTGTACAGCGTTTTTGGGCATAGCGGCATTCGGGTCCACGATGAAGCAGAAGGCATAGATGTTGTTTTTAATTACGGAACGTTTGATTTTACGAAACCCAATTTCTACACCAATTTTCTTCGCGGTATTTTGATTTATTCTTTAGGGCTTGATCATTTTCAAAATTTCCGCAGCGCTTATATTTATGAAAATCGCTGTGTTTCCGAACAGGTTCTGAATCTTACACAAAGCGAAAAACAAAAAATAGCGGACTTCTTAATGCAAAATGCACAGCCCGAAAACCGAGACTATCGCTACGATTTTTTACTGGATAACTGTGCTACTCGAATTCGCGATGTGTTTGAAAAAAATGTGGAAGGTTCGTTGCACTACAGCACCCAAAACTATGACAGCTTACGTTCGTTCCGCAAAATGATTGACGAATATTCATGGCACAAACGCTGGGAAAATTTTGGCATGAATTTGCTTATCGGCTTGCCCGTGGACAGACCGACAACATACCGCGAACAAATGTTTCTTCCCGACTATTTGCGCGATGCATTTCAAACGGCCACCGTTCACAATGGTGAACCATTTGTATTGGAAACGCGCGAAATAGTTCCCGCGCCAAACGTTGATAAATCAGGACATTTCAGCGACCCTGAATACATTTTAGCGACAATCTTGATAGTCCTTTTTCTGCTCACGTTAATGGAAATCTTCTTTGGGTTTCATCTCAAATTCATTGACTACTCTTTGCTCACAATTAGCGGGCTGTTGGGCTGTTTGTATCTCACATTATGGTTTTGCACACAACATTGGACCACCGCTTGGAACCTAAATTTACTTTGGGCATTACCTACAAATTTATTGCTAGCACAGGCTCTTTTTTTCAAGCGCTTTTCTCCGACACTAAAAAAAGTCATTCTCGGCACCTTCGTTATGGAGTTGTTTTTTATAGCATTTCACTGCTTCTTACCGCAACCGTTTCAAATCGGAATGTTGCTCATTAGTTTGTTGCTGGCGGTTCGTTTATTCCGATTGTATTATACTTTCCGATGAAAACAGCCTTTCTTTTACTTGGTTCAAATTTGGGAGATAAACGAAAAAACATCTCCCGCGCCATTGAATTGATTTCAGAGAATGTCGGGCAAGTGATTCAGCAATCGTCTTTATATGAAACTGCCGCTTGGGGCAAAACGGATCAACCGAGTTTCTACAATCAGGCAATAGAAGTCGCCACCCGATTAACGCCTGAAAAATTGCTGCAAATGGTCAAAAAAAACGAGCAGGATATCGGCAGAACAGTTGCCGAAAAATGGTCAGCACGCATCATTGATATT
>JAEYZB010000195.1 GCA_023428205.1 Bacteroidota bacterium
TCCACTACCCTACCGTGAAAGGCGAAGAGGATATTTTGTTTTTGAATCGCAGAGGCAAGCGCTTAAGCCGGGTTTATATTTTTCTGATGATAAAGAAATATGCAGCACTCGCAGGAATCAAAAAAACGATTTCGCCACACACTTTTCGCCACAGCTTCGCTACACATTTGATTGAAGGTGGTGCGGATTTGCGGGCTGTGCAGGAAATGCTGGGTCACGCTTCCATCACCACTACTGAAATTTACACGCACTTAGACAGAGATTTCCTACGCAGCGAAATACAAAAATTTCACCCGAGAGCGAAGTAATTACAAATTAGGAAAGATAGTGTAAAGGTTATTTCACGGCAATTTTCCTTCCCCACCAAAATGCTAACGCACTTCCGCTTACTAAATGCCACACGCCCCAACAAGCGGCAATCAAAGCCATGCCGCCTAAGCCATTGAAAAAACTAAAAATCAAAATTAAACCAAGTCCGCTGTTCTGAATGCCGGTTTCAAAGGCGATGGTTTTACTGTCGGTGTACGGCAATTTAAGCAATCGAGCAAATGCGAAACCGCCTGCAAGGGCAAGAAGGTTATGTAGTGCAACAATCGGCAACACAAATCCAAGCGTGCCGACAAACACCTTCGCATTCGAGACGAAAGCCGCAATCAGGAAAAAAGCAAATGCCACTAAAGAAAACGTTTTCATCACCCGCACAGATTTTTCTGCCCACATCGGTTTCAGCACACGAATCAACATTCCTGTAATCAGCGGAAGAATAACGACCAGCGCCACCGTTTCAAAAACATCTGATGCGTTTAAATGGATTTCTTTCAACAACGATGCTGCAGGTGGATACATACTGCCGTAAAAAGAAAAATTCAACGGAGTTAAAACAATGGCAAGTAAATGCGAAACCGAAGTAATACTTACCGCAAGAGCCGTATTCCCTTTGGCGATATGCGTAAAAAAATTACTGATGTTTCCTCCCGGACAAGCTCCTACCAAAATCATTCCGAGAGCAACAGATGCGGGCGGCTGAAGAAGAATGACCAACAAAAAAGTAATAACAGGAAGAAGAATAAAGTGAGAAAACAAAGCAGCAGCCGTACTCTTTTTATTTTTGAGCAAAGCCCAAAAATCTTCGCGCTTTAATTCCAGCGCAATGCCGAAAAGAATTAAACCTAAAATAATATTGAGCGCGGTTAAACTCTGCGGACTGAAATTGATTTTAATATTATCGAGTTCCTGCATGTATTTTTCTTATTTCTACTCAGATGAGGCCGTACTCCAACTCACCAAAATTTCTCTTTTGCCTTTGTATGGAAGCCGTCCATGCGAAGTACTGAAATTATCAACCGCAATCACGTCTCCTTTCTGCCACGGAATGATGACTATGTTTTTCCAAATAACTTCCTGTATGTGCTCTACATAACTATCAGGTACAGGCGAACCATCTCCAAACAAAACGTTCATACTCTGCTCAATCGGCTTTGTTGTAAACGATTTCAGTTTCACCATTACCGCTAAAAAGTTTTTCCAGAAAAAGGTGTTTGTGTTGTGCTGATGCGCATGAATATAACTGTATTCGGTATCTGCGCCATGCGGATGAAAAACCTGCAAATGATTAAACCATACTTTTTCTCTCGTTGCCGGATGCAAGATAGATGCCGGAGTACGATGAAGCAGTCGCAAGTTTCCGCCTTCGAGCCATTCAAATTCTATTTCCTGTTCACGGCACTGTCTTTCTACTTCCACTTTATCGGTGGTGTTGAATATTTCGTTCCACTTTTTCAACTCAAACAAATTGAAACGCGATTGACTTTCCAAGCCCGAATAATTGCGCACAGTAATGATTCCTTTTGTATCAAATTCCTCCCGTATTTTCGGATTCAGTTCGGCATAAACTTTTCTGAAATTGCAAATAGGCGATTCGCCTCCATACTCCGGCTCTACATGACAATAGAAAAAAATATTTACAGGCGGATTTTTCACATAGCTCATTTCGCAATGTTGCATAATAGGATAATGCGCAGGCAACTCGCTGGCTGTAAAAATATATTTCGTTCCGGCTACTAAATTGCGCGGAGAGGTGCCGTAGTAGGCGTTTTCTAAATTCGGGTCAATAGCAATGGCCGCTTCTTCAAAGTCTTTGGGAGATTCTATTTCAAAACCACGAAATAGCACCGCTCCATGCTTCACAAATTTCTTTTCAAACGAAGCGCGATTGCTATTCAACCACTGGAGCAGTTCGCCCTTTGATTTTCCTGATCCACTCGGCTCAATAATCAGCGGCAGTTGTTGTGCATTGAGGAAAGACTCTTTCATATAAATGAATTTGTGTACTAGCGAATATCACATTTTTATTCCATTGGCGAATAATATTTAGGATTCCAACAATTCTCTAATCGCATCCGCCACTTTCTCCACATTTGGCAAGAGTGCTTTTTCTAAGTTTTCATTGAGTGGAATTGCCGGAACATTCGCAGAGCCGATAATTTTCACCGGAGCATCTAAGAAGCGGAAACAATTGGACGAAATACGCCCCGCCAGAGCTTCCGCAAAAGAATGTGTAACCGTTTCTTCGGTAAGCACAATTACCTTTCCGTGTCGTTTTACCGTTTCATTTATCAGTTCTTCGTCTAACGGATTGAGCGTGCGCAAGTCAATAACTTCTACTTGCCCAGCAAAGTTTTTCGCGGCATTTGTTGCCCAATGCACACCCATTCCATAAGTAATAATCGCCAACGTTTCGCCATTTTCCACTTTTTCCTCATCGGCTTGCAAAGCCACTCTACCTTTACCGAGCGGAATAATATAGTCCGCATCCGGTTCTATTGTTTTGGCGGCTTCCGTGCCTTTTTCTTTACTCCAATAAAGCCCTTTGTGTTCAAAAATCACCACCGGATTCGGATCATAAAAACTCGCTTTCAGCAAGCCTTTCATATCAGCCGCATTGCTTGGATAAACGACCTTCACCCCTTTCAATTGCAACACCACACTTTCCACCGATGACGAATGATAAGGTCCTCCGCTTCCATAAGCACCAATCGGAATGCGAATGAGCGACTGTACCGGATATTTGCCATTGCTCAAATAACACGAGCGCGAAACCTCCGTGAAAAGCTGATTGATGCCCGGAAAAATATAGTCAGCAAACTGCACTTCCACAATCGGTTTACAGCCCGCAGCACTCATTCCCACCGTACTTCCGATAATGTACGCTTCCATAATCGGAGTATTGAACACTCTCGTATCGCCATATTTTTTGGCGAGTAAAGCCGCTTCGCGAAACACTCCGCCCAGCTCTCCACCTACATCTTGCCCATACAACAATGCTTCGGGATGTTGCTGTAAAATTTCATCTACTGCGTGCAGAGCTGCATCCACCATTACATTTACCGTTCCGTTTTTCGGTTCGCGTGTGCCGCGTTCTTCTGTCACAGGTGTTGGTGCGAAAACGTGTGTAAATAAATCATCAGCCGTTGGGTCGGGTTCTTTCAAAGCGCGTTCAAAATCGGCTTGCACCAACTTTTCGGCTTCTTCAATTACCGCTTCCAGTTCCGCAATCGTGAAACCTGCTTTTTCATGTAAATACTGAACAAATTTCGGATAAGGATCACGTGCAGCATCAGCTAATAAATTTTCCTTCGGACGATACCATTCTTTACGAACACCGGACGTGTGGTGATTCAACAAAGGAACTTTCGCATGCACCAAAAACGGTTTGCGTTCCTTGCGTACCGTTTCCACTACACTTTGCAGCGTATCAAAACATTGTTTCACATCTGTGCCATCAATCGACACCACATTCAAACCAATAAATCCTTTCGCGTATTCTGCCGCGTTTTGTGCGCGGATTTCAGATGAGTGAGCCGAAATATCCCAATCGTTATCCTGCACCAAATAGATTATCGGATATTGTTTCAAAGCCGCCATTTGCAAGGCCTCAGCCACTTCGCCTTCCGTAACCGAAGCATCGCCCAGCGAACACAAAACGATTGGCGCTTCTCCTTTTTCCCAATTGCTGATTTGCTGCTGTTCTTTATATTGAATGCCCTGCGCTGAACCTGTCGCGGGAATCACCTGCATTCCTGTAGCCGATGACTGATGCGGAATTTTCGGCAAGTCTTCACGATTAGAAGATGGATGCGAATAATACGTTCTGCCACCCGAAAAATAATCCGTCTTTTTCGCGAGTAACTGCAACATCAAATCAAAAGGCGTAAAGCCCATTCCGAGCAACATCGAATCATCGCGATAATACGGATACGCATAATCCTGCGGCTTCAACTGCGCAGCCGTAGCAAGCTGTATGAGCTCGTGACCACGCGAAGTAGCATGAACATATTTCGCACAAATATCTTTCCGCGCCTCGAAAAGTTCCGCCATCGCTTTAGCGGTACAGAATAAGCGAAAAGTTTTCAGTAAGACGGTTTTGTCATTTTTCATGAAGTTCCAAACCTAAATAAATTTGACAATAAGACAATCTGACGATGAGACAATATAATGAAGAATGAAGTGGTGCGAAAAAATGAGGTCGTTTGTCCTTGCGATTCGCCATAGGCGAAGAAGCAATCCCTGAAAATCAAATGAGATTGTTTCAATCATCCCTCCCTTTCAATGACGCGCCTCTTCCTTTTTTTAATTTTGCTTTTTTAATTTTAAATTATTAATCAGCGTAGTGAAACACTTTTTCCTGCTCGTTTTTTTAGGGGCTTTGCAGCACTCATTCGCACAAGATGAATGGTGGCGAACAACGACTGTTTATCAGGTTTATCCGCGCTCGTTTTACGACACCAATGGCGATGGAATTGGCGATTTGCAAGGCATTATTGAAAAGTTGGATTACATTAAATCTTTAGGATTTGAAACAATTTGGATTTCACCTTTTTTCAAAAGTCCGCAGGCAGATTTCGGTTACGACATTAGCGATTATCGTTCTATCGCCCCCGAATATGGCGATATGCAGACCTGCGAAACGCTGATAAAAGAAGTACATAAACG
>JAEYZB010000239.1 GCA_023428205.1 Bacteroidota bacterium
TACAGAGCATTTGCAAAACACCCTGAAAGAGAAAGGCTTGTTTTATCCGCCTGACCCTTCTAGTCGCGGCACTTGCTTCATTGGCGGAAATGTGGCATGCAATTCGGGTGGTCCTCGTGCCGTGAAATATGGCGTAGTGAAAGATTATGTGTTGAATTTGGAAGTCGTTTTGCCGACAGGCGAAATAATGTGGACGGGCGCAAATGTGTTGAAAAATTCCACAGGGTATAATTTCACGCATTTGTTTGTGGGTAGCGAAGGGACGCTTGGCATTGTTACGAAAATTGTCTTGAAACTGATTCCGCACCCGAAATTTAATGTGGTGATGCTCGTTCCGTTCAAAACAATGGATACTGCCAGTGCCGCTGTTTCCGCGATTTTCCGTGCAGGTATTGTGCCGTCTTGTTTGGAGTTTATGGAACGCGAAGCCATTGATTGGGTGTGTAATTGGTTGGGTGATGTAACGATTCCGATTCCCGAAGATGCGACTGCGAATTTGTTGATAGAATTGGATGGAAACGATATGGACAGCATTTACAAAGAAGCGGAAAAGCTCTATGAAGTGCTGAACGAGTTTGAAAGCGGTGAAATTTTGTTTGCCGATAGTGATGCACAGAAAACGGATTTATGGAGAATGCGCAGAAATGTGGCGAATGCGGTGAAAACAACATCCGTTACGATCGAAGAAGATACGGTGGTGCCGCGTTATTATTTACCCGAACTCTTGCGACACATCAAAGCGGTTGGCAAAAAATACAATTTTCGCTCCGTATGCTATGGACATGCAGGAGACGGCAATGTACATGTTCGAATTATCAAAGATGAATTAAGTGATGAGTATTGGAAAAATGAAGTGCCGAATGGCGTGCGCGAAATTTTTGAAAAGGTCGTGGAATTGGGCGGAACAATCAGCGGTGAACATGGTATCGGCTGGGTGCAACGTAGATTTATGGACATCAAATTTCCTGAATATCAAATGGAGCTGATGCGTGGTGTGAAGCGCGTCTTTGACCCAAATAACATTATGAATCCCGGGAAGATTTTTTAAACATCAAGCCCAAACTTTCGCGAAGTCTCTCTCGCAATTTCATAACCCGCGTCTGCGTGGCGGATTACGCCAATCGCAGGGTCGTTGTGTAAAACGCGTTTTAGTCTGTGTTCGGCATCGTCTGTGCCGTCCGCGACAATCACCATTCCTGCGTGTAAAGAATAGCCCATTCCTACACCGCCACCGTGATGAAACGACACCCAACTTGCACCGCCTGCGGTATTGATAAGTGCGTTTAGAATAGCCCAATCGGCAATGGCATCACTGCCGTCTAGCATTGCTTCGGTTTCCCGGTTAGGTGAAGCTACACTTCCTGTGTCCAAATGGTCACGCCCGATTACAATCGGTGCGCTCACTTTTCCGCTTTTTACCAATTCATTAAATGCCAATCCCGCGATTTCGCGCTCGCCCATTCCAAGCCAACAAATGCGTGCCGGAAGTCCTTGAAACGCGATTTTTTCTTTTGCCATTTCGAGCCATCGCAAAAGCCCCTTATTGTTCGGAAAGAGTTCTTTCAGTTTCGCATCGCAAACGGCAATATCATTTTCATCACCACTAAGTGCCACAAAACGAAACGGACCTTTGCCCTCGCAGAAAAGCGGACGAATATATGCCGGCACAAACCCCGGAAAATTAAACGCGTTTTGTATATCGCGTTTATCTTTCGCTTGTCCGCGAATATTGTTTCCGTAATCAAATGTGATCGCTCCGCGTTGTTGCAATTCCAGCATCAGACGAACGTGTTTTGCTATTGTGTCGAGAGATTGTTTAATATATTCTTCGGGATTTGTTTCGCGCAACAATTTTGCTTCTTCTACGCTCATTTTTTCAGGGAAATATCCAATCAATTCATCGTGTGCGGAAGTTTGGTCGGTGAGTGTATCTACCGCAATGTTTCGGTCTAATAATCGTTGTAAGAGTTCCACCGCATTACAACAAACTCCAACGGAAAGCGCCTGTTTGTTTGCTTTCGCTTCTACGGCTTTATCAATCGCTTCATCAATATTGTGATAATAAACATCTAAATAGCGCGTTTCAATGCGTTTTTGAATGCGCCACTCTTCTACTTCCGCCACCAAACAAACACCCTCGTTCATTGTGATAGATAAGGGTTGTGCACCGCCCATTCCGCCCAATCCTGCAGTTACGTTTAGTGCGCCTTTCAGCGAGCCGCCAAAATGTTGTGAAGCAAGCGATAAATACGTTTCGTACGTTCCTTGTACAATGCCCTGCGAACCGATGTAAATCCAGCTTCCCGCAGTCATTTGTCCATACATTATCAACCCTTTCTTTTCCAACTCGCGGAAATGTTCCCAGGTGGCCCATTTGCCGACTAGGTTGGAGTTGGCGAGCAGCACGCGAGGAGCATCTTTGTGCGAACGTAACACCCCTACAGGTTTTCCACTTTGAATCAAAAGCGTTTGGTCTTCTTCCAGCTCTTTCAAAAGCGCAATGATTTTATGCAACGCTTCATGATTTCGAGCTGCTTTTCCTAAGCCGCCATATACAATCAAATCTTCGGGGCGTTCCGCCACACTCGGGTCGAGATTGTTCAATAACATTCGCAGTGCAGCTTCTTGCACCCAACCTTTGGTGTTGAGTTGAGTGCCTCGTGGAGTGGTTGGTATTGTTGCTTTTTGCATAATGGCAAAACTATGGAAATGGGTGAAAAAAACGAGGAGAAAAGAAGTGGAAAGTTTGTAAAGTTAAAAGTAGAAGAAAGAATTTTGTTTTCACTTTATAAACTTTTTGCTTTCAACTTTTAACTATGTGAAGTGGTCTTAAAAAACGAACAGGATTTATACTTGCGCTTTATCACTTGCTTCTTATTCCTTTTTTCTTACGTTTGAAAACAAATATTCGCAATGATATATCACGCGATTGCCGCAATTAGTGTAGTGCCTGTTCGTGAATCGGCTACACACCGAAGCGAACAAATCAGTCAGGTTTTGTTTGGCGAAACCTGCACCGTTTTAGAAAGAAAACGGGAGTGGCTGAAAGTCCGCGTGGATTATGACGGTTACGAAGGTTGGATTCAGCGTTCGCAGTTGCGCGAAATTTCCGAAAAGGAAAAAGAGGCGGTGCATCAAAATGAGGGTGTTGCATTGGAAATTGCGAGTACGGCAACCTCATCAGAAAATTCTGTGCCGATTGTTTTGGGGAGTTCGCTTCCGCAGTTTGACGGCATAAATTTCCGCATCGGCAAAGAGAAATTTATTTACAATGGGCAAGCGTTGCAAGCGGAACAACAACCGAATTCTGCCATGTTGATTGAAAAAGTGGCGTTCAAGTATCTGAACGCACCGTATTTGTGGGGCGGACGTTCGCCATTCGGAATTGATTGCTCGGGCTTTTCGCAAGTGGTGTTTAAGTGCTTAGGGATTGTTCTTAAACGTGACGCGTATCAGCAAGCAGAGCAAGGTGTGGTTGTGGATTTCGTGCAAGCTGCGCAATTGGGTGACCTCGCATTTTTTCATAATGAAGAAGGGAAAATTACACACGTAGGAATTGTGTTGAAAGACCAAAAAATCATTCATGCTTCGGGTAAAGTGCGTATTGACACACTTGACCATTACGGCATTTACGATCGCGAGCGCAAAAAATATTCGCATCAACTGAAAATAATTAAAAGAATACTTTAGTTATCAGTTGACAGTGGTTAGTTGTCAGTGTTTTTCTGACGGCTGTTTACTGACCACCGACTACTTGGAAAACTTGATTAAAGAACATAAACTGGGAATAACTATGGCTACACTAAACATCTTATCATTCAATGCCAACGGTATTCGAGCCGCAGTAAAAAACGGTTTTGCTGATTGGTTGAAAACACAAAACTTTGATGTTGTTTGTTTGCAGGAAATCAAAGTCAGCCACGAAGATTTTTCGCCAACGATTTTCAATGATATGGGCTATGAATGTTTTGTTTATCCTGCAGAAAAGAAAGGTTATAGTGGTGTTGGTGTTTTCTCGAAACGAAAGCCAGACTTGGTTGTGCCGGGAATCGGCATCCCTGAATACGATTTGGAGGGAAGGAATTTACGCATTGATTTTGGCGACTTGAGCATTATGTCTGCATACTTTCCGAGTGGCACGACAGGCGATATTCGTCAAGATGTAAAGATGAAATATCTCGATGCGTTTTACGACTATGCGCAGAGTCTGAAAAAAGACCGAAAATTATTGATTTGTGGCGACTACAATATCGCCCATACTCCGATAGATATTCATAATCCGATTAGCAACAAAGACACGAGTGGCTTTAAACCTGAAGAACGCGAATGGATGACGAAATGGTTTGGCTCTGGATTTATTGACACATTCCGTGAGTTTCATCCGAACGAAGCGCACCAATACTCGTGGTGGAGCTACCGTGCCAATGCCCGTGCAAATAATAAAGGTTGGCGCATTGATTACATTTCAGCTTCTGAAAATTTGAAATCAAATTTGAAATCGGCACACATTTTTCAAGATGTGAAAGGGTCTGACCATTGTCCGATTAGTTGTAGTATAGAGATGTAATTTTAAACACTTGAAGAGTTTTGAGACAAAAGCCCTAATAGAATGATAACTATTAACCCTTTGTTGCCTGATAAAGTATATCATATATACAATCATGCAAACGGAGATGAAAATCTTTTTCGAGCCAAAGAAAACTATCGCTACTTTTTAACTAAGTACTCAGAATATATTTATCCTGTTGCCGATACTTACGCATATTGTCTTATGCCGAATCATTTTCATTTAATGGTAAGAATAAGAAAAGAGGAAGAGTTGTTGGCGTTCGTAAATTTAAACCTTCAAGGTTTCAAAAACCTTGAAGGTTTAGTTTCGCAACAGTTCAGCAATCTATTCAATAGTTATACGAAATCATACAACAAAATGTATGAACGGAAAGGAAGTTTGTTTATTCCTCGATTTAAGCGGAAAATTGTAGAAGACGAAAATTACTTTACACAGTTGATTGCATATATTCATCTTAATCCTGTGAGGCACGGGTTTTGCGAGCAAATTGATGATTGGGAGTTTTCTTCTTTTCACGCGTACTACGAAAATAAGTCCTCTAAAATAAATCGAAAATATCTTGAAGATTGGTTTGGTAATCGTACAGCATTGTTGGAGTTTCATCGAACGATAAAACCGAATGAAAGTTTATTTGAATTCTGAAACTCTTCTTGGGTTTTAAACTCTTGAAAATCTGCGACTATCTTCTCGTTTGACTAAAAATTTGCACCGCCAACAAAAATGTGTAGCTCAAATACAGTGCGAAAAACGTCAGCACGTATTCATTGCTGCGTAAATGAAATGAATAAATCGCTACTGCAAGCCAAACCAAAACGGCTCCGATTTTCACAGAAAATAAAACCCCAAATACCGCGATAAATTCTTTGTGTGTTTTCGTTTTCAGACCTTCATTTGCGATAAAATAGAGGACAATAAAAAGCACATTGATAAATGCGAACGCATACCAAAGCGGTTTCGCAATTTCATTCAACGCAAAAAATTTATGTATCAACAAAGCGGCTAATAAGCCTAAAAGTCCTTGCTTCACTAAATAGTTTTTCAGCATAATGGCGCAAAGATAAACTTTCATCATTGTCCAATCGTCTCATCGTCAAATTGTCTAATTTCTCTATTTTTGTTTCACTCAAAACCGAATGAAGCGTTTTTATTTTCCGCTTTTACTAATTCCGAATTTTTTGTTCGCGCAACAAGTCTATAACTGTACGCTGACGGGACAAGTGATTGACAAGGACAGCCGCGCACCGCTTACTGGTGTAAATGTAGTGGTGAATGGTAACGGACAGCTTGAAGCGGCAACAACGGACGAAACAGGGCAATTCAAAATTGAGCGTTTACTGCCCGGCCGTGTGAATGTGAAATGTACGATGATTGGATATGACGATGCCAATATGCAAGAAGTACTGCTCACTACCGGCAAGCAAACAAATCTGCAAATTACCATTCAGGAAAAAATAACGGCAATGAACGAAGTGGTGGTGACGGACGGACAAGACCGCAGTCGCGCAAAAAATGAATTTGCGGCCGTGAGTTCGTTTTCTTTTTCGGTGGACGATGCGAAACGCTATGC
>JAEYZB010000249.1 GCA_023428205.1 Bacteroidota bacterium
GAACAGCTTGCCTGTAAGCAATTTATTGAACGCAGAGGAATTGAAAAAAGTTGCGGCCGACACGATGGTAGGCGGTGCTACTTTGACAAAATTGCTCGGCACTTCCGCTTGGTATGCACCGGGAGCAGCCGGAGCAGCGTTGGTAGAAAGTATCGTGCGCGATGAAAAACGCGTTTATCCTTGCTGCGTTTATTTGGACGGTGAATACGGACAAAGCGATATTTGCTTGGGTGTGCCGGTAGTTATCGGAAAAAATGGTTGGGAAAAAATCATTGATTATAAATTGACAGCCGAAGAGCAAGATGCTTTCAACAAAAGCGCAGATGCCGTTCGCGGCATGAATGACGTTTTAAAAACTTTAAGTCTTTAATTCGAAATTTTGACTATTCTTGTAAAGCCTGTTACCTCAACGTAGCAGGCTTTATTCATTTAAAAATGACCAACTGAAGGAATGAATTTGAGATTTCGTATACGCAGACACTTCGTTTTTTTGCGACAACTTTTTTGGGAAGCTTTTCGTGAAAAATTTTTGGTGGCCCTTGTTATTACTGTTTTATTTGGGTTGTTGATTTCAATATTAAACCACTTCTTTTATGACACGAGTGTTTGGTATAGTTTTATTATAGAACCCGACATTGAAAATGTGTTTTGCGAAACACCGGACATGAAAAATCTCATTCGTCAGCCATTCAATACGTTTACCAATTTCATTTATCTTATAAACGGGCTGTTTTTTTTCAGTAAAGGAATTGAAGACATCAAAAAAAACAGAAATTACAATCTGATTACGGCCAACCGTTTTTATTCATTCACCTTGGCGGCAATCATGTTTTATATTTTTCTATGCAGTTCGTTTTTCCATGCTTCTTTGGTAGAGGTCGCTTCCAACATGGATTATTCCAGCGTGTACAGTATTGCTCTTTTCCCACTGATGTATTTCACACACCGCGTTTCACTGGTCGTACGCGGGCTTCCGTCAAACGTGAAACACAAACGGGAACGATTGATTTTAATTATTGTCTTCTCCGTTATTTATATCCTGCTCACATTTGTCATTCCGATGGATGTCGTCCATCCGATTGTGGGCTCATTTATTGCTCTGATGATTATATTCGGAATTTATCTGGAATTAAAATCACGCGGAAAAACGAACAAAAGGCACTTGTTTGGTTCATTGATAACACTCATCATTGCCATCGTATTTTTCGAATTCGATTTTGCGAAAATTATGTGCGCGCCCGATTTCTTTATTTTCCCTCACAACTTCTGGCACTTGTTTAACGGAGTATCTATGTTCTTTTTGTATTTGTATATCCGTAGCGAAAGCTATCAGCCGGAATATGACAAACTACGTCTTGACCTGCGCGATAGAGCACATCAGTTTGTCGAAAGAAAGTATATTGGCATTAAGAAAAAGAGCGAAAGCGAAGAATGATTAAAGCACAAATCGTAAAATCAACGGGCAGTTGGTACGAAGCACTCACCGAACAAAACGAACGCATACTAGCGCGTTTGAAAGGCGTCTTGCGTTTGGGCGAAACGAAAGATACAAACCCTGTAGCAGTAGGCGATTATGTGCTATTGGAAAAAGAAGAAACGAGCAATGAATATATGATAAGTTCGGTTGTTGACCGCGCAAATTACATTGTGCGTTCATCGCCTCATCGCAAACATGCACGCCACGTTATTGCCGCAAATATTGACCAATGTTTATTAATTGCAACTATTGATTCGCCTCGCACTTCATCGGGTTTTATTGACCGCTTTCTAATGGCGGCAGAAGCCTTTCGTATTCCCACCATTATCGTGTTTAATAAGCAAGATATTCTGACGGAAAAAACATTGGAGAAACAAAAATACTTAGCCGAAATCTATCAAAACATCGGCTATAAAATCCTGTTCACTTCCGCGCAAACAGGCGAAGGAGTTGAACCGTTACGCGAAGCTATTACACAAAAAACAACGCTCATTTTCGGACATTCGGGAGTAGGAAAATCTTCGCTAATGAATGCGCTCGATTCGTCATTGGATTTGCGCACAAAAGGATTGACGCGTTTCGCCAATCGCGGAATGCACACTACGACTTTTGCCGAAATGTTTGTGCTGAAAAATAACACAAAAATTATTGACACACCGGGCGTGCGTGAGTTTGCGCATTTGGATATTCGCCCCGAAGAAGTGAGCCATTTTTTTGCGGAAATGCGCGAACTGTTGCCGCAATGCAAATTCAATAATTGCACCCATACAAGCGAAGTAGATTGTGCCGTAAAAAAAGCCTTAGACGAAGGAAAAATCAGCGAAGAACGTTATGCGAATTACCTCAACATCTTTACGGAAATCAAAACGAATTTCAAACATTGGGAGGTTTGAAATGGGTGAAAAAAACGAGCAGGTTTAGGAAACTTTGTTATATATTCGTGTAACTAAAATACAGACTTATGAAAAATATTTTACTGATTTTATTTTTCACTTTTACTTTCATAAAAGTAAAGGCGCAATGTGACCCAAATTTCAGTGTTACACTAAACGTTACAAATGCAACCTCTTCGAGTAGTGCCGATGGAAGCATTTATTATATGGTAAACGGAGGAACTCCTCCATATGTGTACTCTTGGAGTAATGGTAGTCCCGCTACTAATCCAATAACGGGTTTGCCAATTGGTACATATAGTGTAACCGTAATAGATGCAAATGGTTGTACAACCGTAGAAAGTGCCACAATTACAGAGGTCTCTCCTACTAATCTTTATGTAACACTTTCTCCTACTGATGTTCATTGTTATGGAGCTAATGACGGAAGCATTACAATTAATACAATAGTAGGAGGAACACCCCCATACACTTATATATGGTCTAATGGTGACACGGCTAGTAGTCTTGCGAATCTTGCTCCAAGCGTTTATACATTAACAGTAACTGATGCAAATAATAATACCGCTTCAACAACCACAATAGTTAATCAACCTGATAGTGTTTGGGTGTCAATTTCTACAAATAATGTAAGTACTGTTGGCGGAAGTGATGGCATTATTGACCTTGACGTATATAATGCAATGCCTATGCTATCGGATTTTGTATGGAATAATCCCGCCATAGATAGTGCCACTGTCACAGGTAGTATTTGGGTAGATGCGTACGGTCGTTCATATACTTTTTACGATTTACCCGCAGGAACATATAATGCAACCTTTACTTATGGAGCAGGATGTGGCGGAACTATAAATGCTACTATCACCGAGCCTACTTGTAATGCACTATTTTCTGTTTTCCCTGATTCTTCTGCTGCACACACTTGGACAGTAAACAATCTGAGCGCATCCTACAATCCGCTTTCGTATATGTGGTTTTGGGGCGATGGTGATAGTACGGCAGGAGTTGCGCCATCACATACATATTCTTCCGCAGGTTATTTTAATATTTGTTTGCGAGTATCTGACGGTTTAGGTTGCGAAGATTTGTATTGCGATTCTTCTACCTACATTTTCAAAACAGAAGAAGTCATTACGGTAAATGTGGTGGATAAAACACAAACACCGACAGGAATTTCTGACACAAAAAACAATCACTCAATTTCCTTTTATCCCAATCCTTCAAACGGGAAATTCACGCTCACTTCTGATATTTCGCAAAGCGGAATGATTGACGTTTACAACATCACGGGAGCGAAAGTATTTTCCCAAAATACTTCATCGCTTACTCGAGCAAACATTGATATTTCACAGCAGGCAAAAGGGATTTATTTAGTGAAAGTGAGCAATACAGAAAATGTGTGGACGCAGAGAGTGGTTGTAGAATAAAGTGGTGCGAAAAAACGAGCACGTTCAGAAGATTTCTACTTTTTCTAAAATGACGAATAGGGAATGGTGTAAAAAAACGAGCAAGATTTTATATTTTGGGCTCATCAAACGGAAAACCTATGAGTAAAAAGTTCGACTTCACCCCGCCCTCCCGCGCTTTTGCAAAGCAGTTCATCAAACCTTTCAAATTTTATTTTGACCCGCAGTTTTACGGCTTAGATGAGTTGGACGTTTCACGACCTGCGCTCTATGTTTCTAATCATACCGTTTGGGGCGTGTTAGATGGCTATCCGTTTGGCATAGAATTGTATTTGCGCAAGGGTATTTTGTTGCGCGCTTTGACCGATAGTTTACACCACAAATTGCCCTACTGGCGTGAGTTGATTACCGAAAAAATGGGAATGGTGGAAGCCTCGCGCGCTAACTGTTCGGAATTGATGAAGCAAGGCGAAAGCATTCTAGTTTTTCCGGGAGGCACGCGCGAAGTCTGCAAGAAAAAAGGCGAAGCCTACGAACTGAAATGGAGCGACCGAACAGGTTTTGTTCGTATGGCAATTTCGCACGGTTACGACATTATTCCTGTAGCAGCTGTGGGCGCGGAGGAAGCCTTTTCGATTGTGAAAGACGCGAATGATTTTTTCGACAATAATTTGATTGGGAAATTGCTCCGCAAAACAGGTTTATCAAAAAACCTTTTGAAAGACGGAGATTTGTTTCCGCCAACCGTAAAAGGAATCGGCAACACCGTTTTTCCGCGACCTGAAAAGCTCTATTTCGCATTCGGCAAACGGATTTCCACCAAGCGTTACAAAAGTAAAATCGAAGACCCGGAAACCTTGCAATTAGTAAAACAAAAAGTGGAATTAGCCTTGCTGAAACAATTCAAAAGTCTATTTGAAATTCGCGAAAACGATAAGGATATTCACCTGATTCGAAAATTGCTGACGCGTAAAAAGTAACGACCATGATAAATTTCAAAGCAACGCTTGAAAAATTCGCAGAACATGGCGAAAAAACAGGCTGGACATTCATTGAAGTGCCCGCTGAAATTGCACAACAAATCAAACCAAACAACAAGCAAACCTTTCGCGTAAAAGGAAAGTTAGATAGCGTGGAAATAACTGCGGTTGCAATGATGCCAAGGGGCGATGGAAGTTTCATTATGCCGGTCAATGCCACGATGCGCAAAGCGATTAGAAAACAAAAAGGCGATGCGCTTATCGCACAGTTAGAAGAAGACAAAAAAGGGTATGTGTTGGACGAAGAGTTCGTGGCCTGTTTGCAAGATGAACCGAAAGCCTACTCGTTTTTTAAGACCCTTTCGGGAAGCCATCAAAATTATTTTAGCAAATGGATAGAAAGTGCAAAAACAATAGAAACAAAAAGTAGCAGGATTGCACTTTCTGTAAATGCATTAGTTCGAAAAATGGGCTATCCTGAAATGATTCGCGAGCGAACGGCAGAGAATAAAAAATTGAAAGGTTAACGTATCATTGCGCACATGAAACAAAAAATCATTTTAGCATCGGGCTCTCCACGCAGAAAAGAAATAATGAAAATGGCGGGTTTAGACTTTGAAGTGCGTGTAAAAAACACAAGTGAAGAACACCCGAAAGATGTAGCCCTTATCGCTATTCCCGAAATTTTAGCGGAGCGAAAAGCACAAGCTTTTTTAGATGAAATCACAGACGAAATAATTGTTGCGGCCGATACAA
>JAEYZB010000278.1 GCA_023428205.1 Bacteroidota bacterium
GACGAAGGACGCGATGCCGATACGGTTTCCCGCTTGATTTCTAATGCAAAAACCGTAATCCATCCTTCTGTTTACGAATTGCAATTGCCCGCTTCACCCAACATTGCCGCCAATGCCGAAAATGTAACGCTGGATTTAGAAAAAATCATGATTCCCGAAACAGAAAACGATTTGATTATTGAAGGTGCCGGAGGCTTGCTTGTTCCATTAACGAATGATAGAACCTATTTAGATTTTGTACTGAAACACCGTTTATCGGTTATCGTTGTCATTAGCTCGTATTTGGGTTGTATCAATCACTCGTTGCTGACCTTTTCGGTTTTGAAACAACATAATATCCCGGTGGTGTGCGCTGTCCTGAATGGAAACTTTGACGAGGAAGTAAAAAACACAATACAACATTTCATAAATGTTCCATTTATCGAAATTGAACAAAATGAACAGGTTGACAAGGATTTTGTGAGCCGTGAAGCCAAAAAAGTGCGAAATTTCTTTAGCTGAGAATTCGTAAAGTTTATAAAGTTCGTAAAGAAGTTGAAGCTGAGAAGTTGAGAGTTGGGAAAAAAGCCTATTTTTACAAAAATTTCAAGACTATGTTTGGTATGGGAACAACGGAAATCATTTTGATTATTGCAGTCGTTTTATTGCTTTTTGGCGGTAAAAAAATCCCTGAATTGATGCGTGGCATCGGGCAGGGTGTCCGCGAATTCAACGCTGCAAAATCAAATTTAAAGCAAGAGTTGGAAGAAGGAATGAAACAGAAACCAACTCCTGTTCAACCGGTTGAAAAAAAAGAGGAGGCTTAAGTCTGTTCTTTTAAAATAATCTTTATTGGGCGATTGAATTCGCCCTTTTTTTATTTTGTCCTAAAAAAGAAATTTACGTGAGTTCTTATAAAACAATTTCCGCTATACAAAAAGCGCTTTCTGCAGAGCAGACAACCATTGAAAATTTGGTTGCTGATTATTTAAACAATATTGAAGCAAAAAAACAATTGAATGCTTTCTTGGAAGTATTTGCCGATGAAGCTGCGCAACGCGCAAAAGAATTGGACGCCAAACGCAAAGGGGGCGAAAAAACGGGCAGGTTGCACGGTTTGGTGATTGGCATTAAAGACAATATTTGCTACAAAAACCATAAGGTTTCTGCGGCTTCCAAAATACTGGAAGGTTTTGTTTCTATCTATAGCTCAACGGCCGTAGAACGTTTGCTGGCAGAAGATGCCGTAATTATCGGACGACTGAACTGCGATGAATTTGCGATGGGTTCGAGTAACGAAAACTCGGCATACGGCACGGTAAAAAATGTATTGGATGAAACCCGCGTACCGGGCGGTTCTTCGGGAGGTTCGGCTGTGGCGGTGCAAGCCAATTTGTGCCACGCAACCCTGGGTTCCGACACAGGCGGTTCTATTCGCCAGCCGGCTTCTTTTTGCGGTGTGGTGGGGGTGAAACCGACTTACGGTCGTGTGTCGCGCCACGGCTTATTGGCATACGCTTCTTCGTTCGACCAAATCGGTCCTTTGACCCATTCTGTGGAAGATTCCGCTTTGATTTTGGAAGTGATTAGCGGCAGCGATGAGTTTGACAGCACAGCTTCACAAAAAACTGTTCCCAACTATACTTCGGAAACCTTTGATGGAAAAGCAAAAATTGCCATTTTAAAAAATACGATTGACCACCCGGGTATTCATGCAGACGTTCGAAAAAGCACCGAAGAATTCATTGCAAAACTGAAAGAAAGCGGACACACGATTGAAGAAGTGGAATTTGATTTAATGGGCCATTTGATTGGCGCATATTATGTTTTGACCACAGCAGAAGCCTCGTCAAATCTTGCACGATATGATGGAGTACATTTCGGTTTCCGTTCGCCAAACGCGGTGGATATGGAATCGGTTTATAAAAAATCGCGCAGCGAAGGTTTTGGCAAAGAAGTGAAAAACCGCATTATGCTGGGAACGTTCGTTTTGAGTTCCGGCTACTATGATGCCTACTATTCTAAAGCGCAAAAAGTGCGCAGAATTTTACACGACCAAATTCGGGGTATTCTGAGTAAATATGATTTTATCCTCACTCCTACTGCACCAAGTGTAGCGTTCAAGATGGGCGAAAAAACCAGCGACCCTGTAGAAATGTACTTAGCCGATATTTTCACAGTGTTGGCGAATTTGGTAGCGATTCCGGCTATTTCATTGCCAGCCGCAAAAGACGCGCAAGGCTTGCCGATTGGTATGCAGTTGATGAGCGATAAATTTACGGAAGGAAAACTATTAGCGTTCTCAAAATCGCTGGGATTTTAATTTTTTCAACCACAAAACATAAAGAGTTCTACACAAAAAACACGAAGAAACCTTTGTGTTCTTTGCGATTTCGTTGCGTGCTTTGTGGTTAGCTTTCTATACCTCGCGTAACAAGGTACGGTGCGACACGAATTTATCAGGAAACAAATTTTTAGCCTCTTGTTGCAACTGCGGTGCGTGGTTGCTTTTATAATCAAAGTAATCGTTCAGGGTATTTGCGAAATACTGTACTGCATAACTGATGCCGTCCGTTTGGTCTTCTTCCAAAATGCGAAACACATTAAACTTTACAAACGAACCGGTTTCCATTACGCGCGGAATATGGTCTTCTTTCAACCAACGCAACCAAATTTCGTGTATATCCAAATCTACTTTCGTAGTAACATTATAAACTATCATAAAGTAAAACTATAAGGATTTGGCGATTTGACAATGAAAGAAATCTGATGACTCAACTCTTCAATATTGCTTTCAATTTCAAGAATATTACATTCTCTTTATGAATAGAGGCATTCAATGATAAGCCGTTTTCCGCTTCCGAAAAATCCAATTGTACAGCTAAATCAGCATTTTCTTCAGGATTGACAAATGACAAAAACTTTACCGAAAGCACATTCGTTATTTGATAGTTCTTTTGTAAAACCGCATTCAAAATTTCGGTGCACAATTGAATTTGACAAACGCCCGGCAACACCGGTGTTTGCGGAAAATGTCCTTTGAAAATGGCGTGTTGAGGATTGAGTAAAACACTTGTCTGTATTGAATTTCCGGCAAGCGTTGAGTTTTCTATCCTGTATAAATCGTTTAGCAACATAAATACAAAAATAGCAAAGCCTCCAAAAAAACGAGCATTTTTAATTACGTTCGCTCAATTATTTGTTTTACGATGAAGATAATGAAAGTTGGGCTGCTGTTTGGAATGTTGTTTGTGACGCTACAAGCTTTTGCGCAGCAAAAAATGAATCAAGGCGATAAATTGAAAGACTTTTTCCAAAAGTTAGACCAATTTTATACAGACTCCATTAGCCAGGATAAACAAGAAAAAATGGCCGATTTGGCCATCGTGAAAATGCTGGAAGAACTCGACCCGCACTCGTCATACGAACCGCAGCGGGACGTAAAAAAAGCAGATGAACCGATGGTCGGAAATTTTGAAGGAATCGGGGTGACATTTCAACTTTGGAAAGACACCATTCTAATTTCAGAAGTGATTTCGGGCGGTCCTTCGCAAAAAATCGGATTGCAAGAAGGTGACCGCATTGTGAAGATAAATGACACAATAGTTGCCGGAATAAAAATTTCGCAGAATGATGTGGTAAAAAAATTGCGCGGTAAAAAAGGCACGCAAGTGAACATAAGCGTTGCCCGAAGAAGTTCAAAAGAACTATTGGAATTTACCATTACACGCGACAAGATTCCGGTGTATTCTGTTGAAACATCGTATATGGCAACACCGACTACCGGCTACATTCGCATTATTCGTTTTTCAGCAACCACTATGGAAGAATTTAAAAAAGCAGTGGGAAAACTGAAAGCCGAAGGAATGCAAAATCTGATTATGGATATGCAAGGAAACAGTGGCGGCTATTTGGCTACCGCTATAAGTCTGTGTAATGAATTTCTTTCACAAAGTGGAGAACTGATTGTTTATACCGAAGGGTTACATTCCAAAAAAGCGGATTATTTCAGCGATGGGAAAGGGACGCTTGCTACCGGAAAATTGATTGTGCTTGTGGATGAATACTCGGCCTCGGCTTCAGAAATTTTCGCAGGCTGCATGCAAGACCTCGACCGTGCATTAATTGTAGGCAGACGTTCGTTCGGGAAAGGGTTAGTGCAGTTTCCATATTACTTTACGGATGGTTCGCGCGTGAAACTCACAGTGGCGCATTATTACACACCAAGCGGTCGTTGCATTCAGCGTCCATATAGCGAAGGCAATAAAAAAGATTATCTGGACGAAATCAGCAATCGCTTCAAAGCCGGAGAAGTGTACGGTGCGGATACGTTTCATTTTCCTGATTCGCTGCTGTTTTATACCAAAAATAAACGCAAAGTGTATGGCGGTGGTGGCGTGTTTCCCGATGTATATGTGCCGCTCGATACTTCGCTGAATTCGGAATACTATCAGCAAATTCGCAGAAAAGGATTGCTGAATAATTTTTGCACAGAATATGTGGACGTGAACCGTGATTCGCTCAAAAAACGCTTTCCAACGGCTGATGATTTCATTCAACATTTTGACTCGCGCAAAGAAGTCGTGGATTCGCTTTTCGCCAAAGCAGACTTAGATTCTATAAAACGCGACAGCGCACAAATAGCGCGCTCCATGCCACTTTTCGTGAACCAAACGAAAAGTTTGATTGCGCGAAATTTGTTTGACAATACTGCGTTTTGGCGCATCAATAACGAACAAAACAACAGCTATCAAAAAGCGTTAGCCGTAATGGAATCAGATAAGTTTGCCATCCTCACACCGGATAAAAAAACGCTAAAAAAAGCGGAAAAAGAATTAGAGAAAAAAGCGAAGGTTCAGACAAATAAGAGCAAGGAAAAGGTGGGTGGAAAAAACGAGGAGAAGAAGTGAAAAAACGGCACTTTTTGCGTTTTTTCGGCTTCTCTTTTGAAGTTATATATTTACGCTATGGCGAAAAGCAAAACACTCAGTTTTGAGATTGATAGACTAACCAACTCTATTGAAAACGCTTATTCGGGCGAGAGTTTTCCTACGGAAGTTTCACTCCTAACCAAAGCTGACTTGAAAAACATTACTAAGAAAAATGGTTGGCTGTTTGATTGGAAAGCAGAGATGAAACGAGCCAAACGCGAAGTGTATAAACT
>JAEYZB010000059.1 GCA_023428205.1 Bacteroidota bacterium
GTTCAGTGCGTTGATTATCATTTTGCGGTCCACAGGTCCGGTGATTTCCACTCTGCGGTCTTGCAGGTCGGTAGGAATTGGAGCCGCCACCCAGTCACCTTCGCGGATTTCTTTTGTTTCAGGCAGAAAATCGGGCAAGTTGCCGGCATCAATTTGTTTCTGTTTTTCTTCGCGCGCTTTCAACAGTTCTTTGCGGGTCGCGTTAAATTTGCGTTGCAGTTTCACCACAAAAGCCAATGCTTCGGGTGTGAGGATTTCTGCGTATTCAGGAGAAATGGTGGCTTTAATTTCCAAGCCGTTTATGGTTGATGACATACGTTGAATTTTGGCGCAAACGTAAGAAAATAGTCGTAAGCAGGAAGTGAAAAACTAAAAACGAAAAGTGAAAAAAGGGAATCGTGCTCGTTTTTTCAAGGGGGTTGAAATGGGTGAAAAAAATGCGTTGTATTGAGCTTGTCGAAATAAGCAGGGTTAGCAAATCAGCAATAGCCGATACTGTCCGTCTTTTTCTTGTGGAGCGCGATGCACACACGCAGGAACGCCACTTTCCGGATGATCAACGGCTAAGCGCCAAAGATGTCCGAGTCCTAAGCTGATGGTATGCGCCTTTGGTTTGGGTTGATAATGCAAATCAAAAAAATGGTCGCTCAAGTAAGACGCAAAACCTTCTTCCGGTCCGGCATAGTGTTTTTTTAGTTCATGGCGTATTTCAGGAATAAGGATTTTTTGTTCGGCTTGCGCGTTTGGCAAAATCTCACTCGGTTCACCAAGATACGTGCATAAAAAAGTATCCGTTGGTACAGGCGAGCGGTCCACATGAAACGAATACACATCGGTTGGTAAAAACGGATGTGTGTCGTCCCTATCGTAGTATTTAATTACATTGAGGGTCGGCAATGCGCCATGCGCTTTCAATAATTCCCAATCGGCTAAAATCGTTTCGCGGGCAAGCTGACCTTGTTCGCTTAACGCCAATGCTTGGAGTTCCTCCGGTTCAATGGTGGTAATATTTTCTGTTAGCGTTACGTTCGCTACAATTTCCGAAAAATCGCCTTGCGGTTTACGCGCCCAACACAAGGCATTTATTTTTCCTTGCATGGTTGTAGCAACCAATTCCTGAAAAGAGGCAACACATAGAATTTGGTTATCTGCGTAGGTTAAATCTATCATAGGCTATTTACGGCAAGTGGTCGAAAAAAACGCGGTGCATTGAGCTTGTCGAAATGATGAGGATAGTTGCCTGTTCATACCAATTTGTGCGAGCGAAGTTATAAACTTTGCTTATTTAGGCTTACAAGTATAGCGCAGTGTAACTTGCGAAAGCGGAGCAAGGCGTCTTGTTTTTCACACAAGCACCGCTGCGCTTATGCTTGCGCGATAGGGGCTATTTTACTTTAAAAGTAGCGGTAACAGTTGTTGTTAGTGTTATCGTTGGCTTAGTTGTTCCTGCCCCCTGCGCAATAGCAGCGTTGCCTCGCCAAAGAGAGATTGTCACGTTCGTGCCGCTAGGAATTTTTTTTATGTAGTCAGATGGTAAAATAAAACACCCATCGTCAATAAGCAAAAAGCCATCAACTTCCCGTCCCGTAGATGTTGGGTACTCCATAACGAGAACAACCCCATTAGTATTAAGTTCATCTTTGTTCCATTTTATTTCATTCGATTTCTCTTTCCCTAAGGGGATAGAGTACGAATTAAAAAGAGCAATTCTTTCAGGACAATATAAATCTGCCGAGTACTCGGCCCCTTTATCATCTCTGCCTTTAATACGAATCGTTTTTTTCAACCATGCGGAAACATCAGAAATTAACGAATTATACCCTCCGAAGGGGGTTTGTTGAATTTCAATGTTTTGAAAAGCGACTAACTGCTGAGGAACGAACGCCCCTGTTGCGCTTTTTACGGCTCCGGTAACCTGTCCTTTCTTTGCTGTGGCTAAATCTCTAAGAATGGTCGTCTCTGTAACGGGTTCGTTATATGCTCCAAAATTATATGAGAAATCAAATCCACCTGCATTATTCTTCTCAAAGAACACCCTATATGGATGTGTTTCCGAAACAGGAATTTCGGTATACAATTGGACAAAAGAAAGACTTTTCTTGTCTCCTTTTTCAATAGTCACTTTTTGCAGGTTTGACAACTCTGGTTTAGAACAAGCACTAAGCAAAAATAACATGTTCAATATGGCAAATAGTTTTTTCATAACCGACTACTAACTTATATCCCTCCGATTAAATTAGCCATATCTGCTTATTTTGGAGAGAGATGTCTGACTTCTGTGAGGGTTTATTTTTACCAAAGATATCCCAATATCCATTTAATCCAAATCGGCAAACACGCCATCAGCCATTCAGTCGGTTTTTTCTGGGCAAGACAAAATTCAAGCGGAAATGGTCGCAAAAACACAGCATCTTTTCGCTCAGTACAGTTGCGGAGGGGAATTTTCATCTTTTTTAGCCGTAAAACACATTTATTCTACGGCTGAGCAACATTATTTTACGACAGAACAATATTATTCTGCGGCTGCGCAACATTATTTTGTGACGGAGCAACATTATTCTACGGCTGCGCAATATTGTTTTGCGGTAGCGCAATATTATTTTACGACAGAACAATATTATTCTGCGGCTGCGCAAGTTTGCGCTACGACAAAATAACATTATCCTGTGACGGAGCAATCTTGCGTTATGGCAAAATAATATTGTTCCGCCATTCAACAAAGCGATTTCAACGCGTTTTCAAAAAATCGTGTTCGTTTTTTTACACCATTTGTTGGGGTTCGTTCCTATATTTTAAATGGGTGAAAAAAACGAGGTAGGGGCGAATGATTATTCGCCCAAGCGTAACG
>JAEYZB010000048.1 GCA_023428205.1 Bacteroidota bacterium
TCATATTGACGACAATGGATTTTTGCGTTTTTATCCACTGGGTGGATTTGACCCTAAAACACTGACAGCACAGCGCGTAATCGTTCACGGAAAACAAGACGTAATAGGCGTTATGGGCACAAAGCCGATTCACCTGATGTCAGCCGAAGAACGAGGCAAACAATTGCAAATTTCCGACTATTTTATTGACTTAGGTTTACCGAAAAGCGAAGTAGAAAAATTGATAGAAATCGGCAGTCCTATCACCCGCGAACGCGAACTGATTGAGATGGGAAACTGTGTAAACTGCAAATCAATAGATAATCGTGTGGCGGTGTTTATTTTGATAGAAACCCTGAAAGAAATGAAAGACAAAGAAATACCGTTTGACTTTTACGGAGTGTTTACCGTACAAGAAGAAGTTGGTTTGCGTGGCGCAGTGGTTGCCGCACACCACATTTCAGCCGATTTTTCTATTTGTATTGACACCACTATTGCATTCGATACCCCGGGCGCGAAACCGGAAGAAAGCGTTACAAAATTGGGAGAAGGAACAGGCATCAAAATTATGGATTCATCGGCTATTTGCGATTATCGCATGGTACGCTACATGAAAAAACTTGCCAATGAAAACAGCATTAAATGGCAGCCGGAACTTTTGCCTGCCGGTGGAACAGACACCGCAGGAATGCAGCGCATGGCAACTCACGGAACAATCGCGGGGGCGGTTTCTATTCCTACACGCCACATTCACTCTGTGATTGAGATGGCAGACAAACAAGATATTCGTTACACTATTGATTTACTAAAAGCCGGTATCAGTTATTTAGATACTTTTGATTGGAGTTTTAATTAAGTTGCGCTATGCAGTTGCCGTTAAGTATTGAAGAGACCGAAGCGATTATTCCGCAAAAACACCCTTTTGTGTTGGTTAGTCGCTTGCTTACGGCAAGCGAAGCGGGCGGAAAAACGTCATTCACTATTCCCGAAAACCATGTATTGGTGGATAATGGCGAATTGCAACCTTCTGGATTAATGGAAAACATGGCACAAAGTTGCGCGGCACTCATGGGTTTTCGCGGTGCAATGACCGGAGAACAACCGAAAATCGGCTTTATCGGGGATATTCGCAGTTTTACCTTTAATAGATTACCCAAAGTTGGTACGACCATTGAAACAGATATCAGTATAGAAAATCAGATATTTGATGTAACAATGATTGGCGGCCAAATTTTTGAAAATGGAGAACCGATTGCCGAATGTAAAATGAAAATTTTTGTAAGGCCACAGAACGGCTGAAATGGTTTTAAAAAACGAGCACAATGAGTAATCTGAAAAAATTCTGGATAAGTTTTGCAGCCGTTATTTTTTCGGTGGTTGTTTTCTTCTACATTCTATCAAAAGGTTGGTTAGGTTTTATGCCGAGCATAGAAGATTTACAAGATCCGGAATCACTATTGGCAACAGAAGTAATTTCAAGCGATGGCGCAGTGATTGGAAAATACTACAGTCAAAACCGTTCTAATACGACCTACGACCATCTGCCGAAATCGCTGGTAGAAGCTTTGTTGGCAACAGAAGACATCCGTTTCCATAAACATACGGGTGTAGATTTAAGAGCTATTTTTCGCGCAGTTTTTGGAGTGGCAATCGGTGATAAAAAAGGAGGAGGAAGCACGATTACCCAACAGTTGGCGAAAAATTTATTCCCTCGCGGAAACACGTCTAAAATGCAACTTGTTTTGCGCAAACTGAAAGAATGGATCATTGCTGTTCGATTGGAGCGTAACTTTACCAAAGAAGAAATTTTGGCTTTATATCTGAGTACTGTAGAGTTTAGTGATAATGCCTTTGGCGTAAAAAATGCCGCAAAAGTCTATTTCAATAAACCTGTAGATTCTTTAAAAATAGAAGAAGGAGCCATCCTCGTGGGAATGTTGAAAGCACCGTACACATATAATCCGCGCGTTCATCCCGAAAATGCACTGAATCGTAGAAATGTAGTGTTGGGGCAGATGGCACGCTATGAATTTATCACGGAAGAACAGCGAGATTCGCTATTTAAACTCCCCATAAAAATTGACTTCCACCCCGAATCACATGAATCGGGAATGGCATCCTACTTTCGCGAATATCTACGTTCGTGGCTGAAAGAGTGGTGTAAGACACATCAAAAATCAGACGGTTCCGATTACAACATCTACAAAGACGGATTAAAAATATATACCACGCTTGATTCGCGTATGCAGCAATATGCCGAAGAAGCACAAAAGGAACATTTAACCGAATGGCAAAAATTATTTTTCAAAACCAAAGAAGGGACAAATCCTTGGAAAGATTTTCCGCAAGAATGGGAGCGCATTTACACACACACCGATCGCTACAAATCGTATGAAGAAGAAGGCAAATCGCGGGCAGAAATTGACACGCTGATGGCCACCCCGATTCCGATGAAAATCTTTTCGCATGAAGGAGAAAAAGACACCATAATGAGTCCTAAAGACTCCATTATTTATCACCGTTTATTTTTACAAAACGGGTTTATGGCAATGGATCCATACACCGGTGCCATCAAGGCTTGGGTGGGAGGAATTAACTATAAATATTTCCAATACGATCATGTAAACAAAAACACCAAACGACAAGTGGGTTCCACATTTAAACCATTTGTGTACTGCGCAGCCATCCGCGACAAAGGGTATCCTCCGTGTTACAAAGTGCCGAACCAACCTGTTACTTTTGAAAAAGCTGATCCGCGTTTTAATTTACTCACTGACTGGACCCCAAAAAACTCTGACGCAAAATATGGCGGAATGCTTACCCTAAAACAAGCATTGGCCAATTCCGTGAACTCCGTAACAGCTTATTTAATGCACGAAATGAGCCCTGCACAAGTAGTGCGTTTGGCGCATGAAATGGGGATAGAAAGC
>JAEYZB010000144.1 GCA_023428205.1 Bacteroidota bacterium
GTGATGAGCTGATAAACTATCACAAATCCGTTGCGGCCGGAGGAATAGGAATGACGACCGTGGCATACGCTGCCGTAGAAAAAAGTGGCTTGTCGTTTCCGCACCAGTTATGGTTACGCGAAGAAATTATTCCGCAATTACAAACGCTTACAGATGCCATTCATCGCGAAGGAGCAGCCGCATCTATTCAAATAGGGCATTGCGGCAATATGGCAAAGCACCATATCGTAGGAGGACGAGTGCTTTCCGCTTCTACACACATTAATTTGTACGCCCCAAGCTTTGCGCAGGCAATGAGCAAAAGCGAAATTGTCGCAATGGCAAAATCGTTTGGCAATGCCGTTCGCCTTGCGCGCGAAGGCGGTTTCGATGCGGTCGAAGTCCACGCAGGACACGGCTATTTAATCAGTCAATTCCTTTCGCCACATATCAATAAACGCAATGACGAGTTTGGCGGTTCGTTGCAAAATCGAATGCGTTTTATGGAAATGACGATGAATGAGGTTTTGGATGCTGCGGCAGACAAAACGGCTGTGTTGGTAAAAATGAATATGCGAGACGGTTTCGCAGGAGGAATGGAAATTGACGAGACATTAGAAGTCGCAAAAACACTTGAAAAAATTGGAGTTCACGCCTTAGTGTTGAGTGGCGGATTTGTGAGCAAAGCACCGATGTATGTAATGCGCGGCAAAATGCCGATTTCAACTTTAGCACAACATATGGACAACGCATTGATGAGTGTTTTTGTGAAACTATTCGGAAAATTTTTGATACCCAGTGAGCCGTTTAAAGAAACATACTTTTTAGAAGATGCGCGCCAATTCCGCAAGGCCGTAAAAATGCCGTTAGTCTATGTAGGAGGCATTCTTTCCAAACAAAATATCGACACGGTTTTAGACGAAGGTTTTGATGCGGTGGAAATCGCCCGTGCACTTATCAAAGATCCTGATTTTATTCATAAAATTGCACGCGAAACATTGCAGCATTCGTCTTGCGACACTTGCAATCACTGTATTGCCGTAATGTATAACGGAGCGTTTTCGTGCATTCAAAATGGTGTAAGAAAATGAGCACGGCATTGGTTACAGGAGGATCTTCGGGGATTGGGTTTGCATTAGCGAAAGAGTTGGCGCAGCGCGGATTTCATTTGCTGCTGGTCAGCAACCAAGAAGAAGAATTGGGAAAATGCAAACAACAAATTGAACAACAATTTCCAATTCGATGTTACACATTATATAAAGACCTATACGCCACCAATTCCGCCCAAGAAATTTTTGATTTTTGCACACAAAATAATTTAGATATTTCAGTGCTCATCAACAATGCGGGCATTTTGCTTTTTTCTGAAATAGTTGCTACACCCGTGAAAAAAGTAAACGCAATTTTGCAGTTGCACATGTACACGCCAACCGTGTTGTGCCGTTTATTTGGCGAACAAATGAAAAATGAAGGCAAGGGTTTTGTGCTGAATGTTTCGTCTATTTCAGCCGTAATGCCGTATCCCGGCATTTCACTGTATGGCCCAACAAAAACCTATATGCGTTATTTCACACGTGCTTTTCGCAACGAAATGAAACGTTATAATGTAAACGTAACCTGTCTGATTCCGGGCGCAACAGAAACCGCGCTCTACGATCCGAATCGTATAAATCTTTCTCTTGCAAAAAATCTGGGCGTAATGCAAACAGCCGAAACCGTTGCACGAGCAGGAATAAAAGCGTTATTAAAAAACAAAGCCGAGTGCATTCCGGGCTTTCTGAACAAACTTACGGTATGGGCGCTTCCGCTTGTGCCGTCTTGGCTCATCCGCCAGATTCACGAACGAACTAATTTGGTGCGAACAGGATCAAACGCATTAGGATAAGCAACAAATCCTGCTCATTTTTTCAAGGGACTTGCAAATGGTGTAAAAAAACGAGCACATTCCACTTATTTTAGAATCCTGCTCGTTTTTTAAACCGCTTTACTTGCTACTCATCTTTATCACCGGCACAATCATTTCCTCCAGCGAAATTCCTCCGTGTTGAAAGGTATTTCGGAAGTATTGCACAAAGTGATTGTAGTTATTCGGATAAATGAGATACTTATCTTCTTTCGCGAAAATATAGGTTGAACTCAAATTCGATTTCGGCAGCTGAATTTCTTCGGGATTTCGCACTGCGTAAACGTCCTTCTCTTCATAATTCAAATTGCGTCCCACCTTGTAACGAATGTTGGTGCTAGTTTGTTTATCGCCAATACATTTCGAAGGTGAATTTACGCGCACTGTTCCATGGTCGGTTGTGAGCAACACATTGATGTCTTTCCCTGCCAATTTTTTAATGGCATTTTTCAAGGGTGAATGTTCGAACCACGAAACCGTAAGCGAACGATAAGCCGCTTCATCACTTGCCAATTCTTTCAGCACCTCCATTTCGGTGCGCGCATGCGAAAGCATGTCCACGAAATTGTAAACAATCACGGTAAGTTTATTATTCAGGCAATTCAAAATGTTTTCTTCCAGCGCATTTGCGTCTTTGTGGTTGGTGATTTTGATGTACTGATGTTTTATCGGCTCACTAAATGTATGTTTCAAAAAGTGTTCCAAAAAGAATGCTTCGTGCTGATTTTTTCCGCCCTCATCATCATCGTTCAACCATTTGTCGGGAAAATGTTTTTGAATTTGCAACGGAGTCATTCCTGCGAAAATCGCATTTCGGCTATATTGTGTTGCGGTTGGCAACGTAGCGAAAAACGTATCTTCTTCCTCCACTTTAAATTGCTGTAAAAAATACGGCTGAATGGCACGCCATTGGTCGAAACGAAGGTTGTCAATCAAAATCAAAAATGTTGGCTTATTGTCTTTAAGCAGCTGCGGCAATTTATTTCGCAACAGCGTGTGCGACAGCAGCGGAACTTTATTACTCGGTTCGCTATTGAGCCATGTTTTATAGTTTTTAATTATAAACTTATTGAATTCCGTGTTCGCTTCGCGCTTCTGCATTTCAAACACTTCCTGCATTTCTTTCACACTCGATTTGTCCAATTCCCCTTCCCAATAAATCAAATTTTTGTAGAGATCGCTCCAGCTTTTGTAATCTGAAGTGTCCTGAATTCGCATAAACAATTCCTGGAATTTCGCGCGATAATCCGAAACCGTCTTTTCGCTCACCAAATTTTCCTTGTTCAATATTTTTTTCAGCGATGAAAGAATTTGCTGTGGCTTCACGGGCTTAATTAAATAATCCGCAATCTGCGAACCGATGGCTTCCTCAATCAAATTTTCTTCCTCGTTTTTTGTAATCATCACCACCGGAATATGTTGATTGAATTCCTTGATGCGGGTAAGCGTTTGCAAACCCGAAAGA
>JAEYZB010000217.1 GCA_023428205.1 Bacteroidota bacterium
TTTTTATGTGAACCGTATTCTCGCACCCTATTTGAACGAATGTTTGCTGATGGCTGACGAAGGCGTGGCTTTAGATTTCATTGATAAAGCGTTAGTGAAAAAAGGGTTTCCTGTGGGGCCAATTACCTTGTTAGACGAGGTTGGTTTGGATATCGCGGCTCACGTAGGCGAAACAGCAAAAGAAGCATTAAGCAAAACTCGTGAAGGTTTTGAAGCAAATGATGCTACTTCAAGAATGTTTAAAGACGGACGCTTGGGCAAGAAGAACGCGAAAGGGTTTTACAAATACAAAAACGTAAACGGCAAAGTGAAAAAAGACGGCATTGACCCTGATGCGTATAACTATTTCAAAGGCAAAGGCGACAAACAATTGGCATTACAAGAAGTCCAAGATCGCGCAGTATTATTGATGTTGAATGAAGCCGTTATGTGTTTGGAAGAAGGAATTTTGGCGAATGCCGCTGATGGAAATATCGCGGCTGTTTTTGGTATCGGATTTTTGCCATTCACAGGTGGTCCGTTCCGTTACATCAACCAACTCGGTGCCGCAAATGTGGTAGCGCGTATGGAAGAATTGAAAGCCAAATACGGAGCGAAATTTACACCGCGTCCGTTGTTGGTGGAGTACGCGAAAACAGGGAAGACCTTTTAATCTATTGTTCTTAAAGTGGTTTGAAAAAACGAGCAGGAAAAGCAATAATCCTGCTCGTTTTTTTTACCCGTTTGTTTTTTTGTTATTCAAAAATCTTTATTGCAGTTTTACAGGAAAAACGAATGGCTCTTACTCCCTCCAATATGATTTCACTTGGCACAACGGCCCCAGACTTTGAATTGCTGAATGTCGTTACGAACGAAAAAGATTCTTTGGCAAAACTGAAAGGAGAAAAAGCTACCGCAATTTTGTTTATCTGCAATCATTGTCCATATGTAAAGCATTTGGAAAATGCAATGGTGAAGGTCGCGAACGAATATTTGCCGAAAGGCGTTTCGTTTATTGCCATCAGCGCAAATGATGCCGAGAAATTTCCTGAAGATGCTCCCGAAAAAATGAAAGAAAATGCGTTACGATTGGGATTCCAATTTCCGTACCTCTATGATGAAACGCAAGCCGTAGCAAAAGCGTATGACGCTGCTTGTACACCCGATATTTATGTTTACGATAAAGACCTGAAACTTGCCTATCGCGGACAATTTGACGATTCGCGACCGAGCAATCAAATCCCTCCGACAGGAAAAGATTTGGCCAGCGCGTTGGATGCCATTTTACAAGGCAACGAACTTCCGAAAATTCAGAAACCGAGCATCGGTTGCAACATAAAATGGAAAGAATGAAAATGCTTTGTTTAGGTGATTCGTACACTATTGGTGAAGCCGTACCGCAAGAAGATTCGTTTCCCTTTCAAACGGTAAAGTTGTTGGCGAAAAAAAACATCATTTTTGAGGAGCCGAAAATTATTGCGAAAACAGGTTGGACAGCCGATGATCTGCAAGTTGCCATTCGTGAAGCAAACATTAAGGGAACCTTTGATTTTGTAACACTTTTGATTGGCGTAAATAATCAATACCGCAATCGCGATTTGGGAAATTATAAAGAAGAATTTTCAGCCTTGCTTCATCAAGCCATTTCATTTGCAAATGGCAAACCCGAAAAAGTAGTCGTCCTCTCTATTCCTGATTGGGGTGTTACGCCTTTTGCCGAAAAAGACGAACGCGGACAAGAAAAAATCAGTCAAGCTATTGATGCCTTTAATGCCGTAAACAAACAAATCGCCAAACGCGAAAAGGTGCATTACATTGATATTACGCCTCACTCTCGCAAAGCGAAAAACGATGCTTCGCTTATCGCAACAGACGGCTTACATCCATCAGGGAAAATGTATGCGTATTGGGCAGGTAAAGTGGCGGAGTATTTTCAAGTGGTGTAAAAAAACGAGGTCGTTTTTTCAATCTATTTTAATTCTTCGCGTAAAAACTTCGCAGTATGGCTCACTTTTGATTTCGCGACTTCTTCGGGAGTGCCTTGCGCCACAATTGTCCCGCCTTTGCTGCCGCCTTCAGGACCAATGTCGATAATGTAATCCGCAATTTTGATTACGTCCATATTGTGTTCGATAATCAACACCGAATTGCCTTTGTTTACGAGACGATTGATGACATCCATTAAAACACGAATGTCATTGAAGTGTAAACCTGTGGTCGGTTCATCGAGAATGTAAAATGTTTTTCCGGTGTCCTTTTTGCTGAGTTCAGCGGCAAGCTTCACGCGCTGTGCCTCGCCACCACTCAAGGTTGTAGAAGATTGCCCTAATCGCACATACCCTAAGCCCACATCATTCATTGTTTTTATTTTGTTGTGAACGGCAGGAATATTTTCAAAAAACGGCAAGGCATCTTCCACGGTCATATTCAGCACATCGTTGATGGATTTACCTTTGTAGCTCACTTCAAGTGTTTCGCTGTTGTAGCGTTTGCCGTTGCATTTTTCGCAAAGCACTTCCACATCGGGCAAAAAGTTCATTTCAATCACTTTCATTCCGCCTCCCTGACACTCTTCGCATCTTCCGCCTGAAACATTGAACGAAAAACGTCCGGGTTTGTAACCTCTGATTTTCGCTTCGGGAAGTTCGGCATATAATTTTCTGATTTCGTCAAAAACTTTGATGTAAGTGACAGGATTGGAGCGCGGGGTTCGCCCAATCGGACTTTGATCAATTTCAATGACTTTGTCAATGTGTTCTAAGCCTTTCACTGCCTTGTACGGCAAAGGTTTTGTGGTGCTTCGATAAAAATATTTCGATAAAATCGGATATAGCGTTTCGGCAATCAACGATGATTTTCCGCCACCGGAAACGCCCGTTACACAAATCAATTTCCCGAGCGGAAATTTCACATCTAAATTTTTCAGATTGTGTCCTGTGGCACCTTTTATTTCCAGAAAGTTTCCGTTGCCTTCGCGTCTTTCTTTCGGCACTTCTATCTGCAATTTGTTACTCAGATATTTCGCAGTAGTAGAATTATTTTTCAAAAAAACTTTTGGCGTTCCTTCTGCCATAATTCTTCCGCCATGTTCTCCGGCACCTGGTCCAATATCAATGATGTAGTCGCTTTCGAGCATGATGTCTTTATCGTGTTCCACCACTATCACCGTGTTGGGTGCATCGCTCAATTTTCGCAAAGCTTTAATAAGTTGATGATTGTCGCGCTGATGTAAACCAATTGACGGCTCATCTAAAATGTAGGTAATTCCTGAAAGCTGTGAGCCGATTTGCGTAGCCAAACGAATCCGCTGTGCTTCGCCTCCGGATAGCGATTTCGAAGGGCGATTGAGCGCGAGATAATCCAACCCTACATCCAAAATAAAACCGATGCGCGAGCGAATTTCCTTCAGTAATTCTTTCGCGATTTGTTGTTGGCGTTCGTTTAGGCGTTCATCTAAATTTTGAAACCAATCTGCCAAAACATTCAAATCCCATTCGGCTAATTCGCTGATATTTTTGTCATCAATTTTAAAAAACAACGATTCTTTTTTCAGACGCGCTCCGTGGCAATCCGGGCACGCCACCGACTCCATATAGGTTTCTGCCCAATTGCGGATTCCTTCGGAAGAAGTGAATGTCATACAGCGTTTCAGCAATCCGACTAAACCTCCATTTTTTAGTGTGTACCAACGGTCGTCAAATTCAAAAGCGGCAATTTCCTCATCTACGGTTTCGGCTGTTGCGTTGCCGTATAAAATATAATCCACCGCTTCTTTGGGCACTTTGGAAAGTGGAGTGGTGAGGGCAAATTTGTATTGTTTCGCCACTGCTTCCAATTCTCTGTAGAGTGAATTTTCCCGCGCTTCGCCCAAGGGTAAAATTCCGCCTTTCGCAATGGAAACAGTTTTGTCGGGCATGATGGTTTCGGGGTTGATCTCAAACACTTTTCCCAAACCGTTACACTTTGGACACGCGCCATAAGGGGAGTTGAACGAAAAGGTATTAGGCGATGGCTCTTCATATGAAAGTCCTGAATCGGGACACATCAAATGTTTGGAGTAGAAAAACGTTTTGTTCGTTTCGGTGTCCAATAGCATTATCAAGCCCTTGCCTTGTTTCAATCCGAGTTGCAATGACGAGCGCAAACGGTCTTTGTTTTTTTCGTTTACCGTGAGCGTATCAATAATCAACTCAATATCGTGAATAGAAAATCTGTCCAATTGCATTTTAGGCTTCACATCCTCAACCGCTCCATCAACACGAATTTTTAAATAGCCTTGCTTGCGAACGCTCTCAAATAATTCTCTGTAATGTCCTTTCCGTCCGCGCACCAAAGGGGCTAAAAAAATGAGCTTCTTTTCGGCATAGTGCGTGAGCAAATTTTCTAACATTTCGCTTTCGGTGAAGCGCACCATTTTTTTTCCTGTAGCATACGAATATGCTTCTCCTGCTCGTGCATATAACAAGCGTAGGAAGTCGTAGATTTCTGTAACCGTGCCGACTGTGGAACGCGGATTTCGGTTGGTTGATTTTTGTTCAATGGAAATAACGGGTGAAAGCCCTGTGATTTTATCTACATCCGGACGCTCCAAACTGCCGATGAACTGCCGTGCGTAAGCCGAAAAACTTTCCAAATATCTGCGCTGTCCTTCGGCATAAATCGTATCGAATGCCAAGGATGATTTTCCACTTCCGCTCAGCCCCGTAATCACGACCAACTGATTGCGCGGAATTTTTACGTCTATGTTTTTGAGGTTGTGTACGCGAGCTCCAAACACTTCAATTTGCTCGGGTTCGGAAATAGTATCGGAATTATTTGCAGCCATAAAAAGTGAAACCGCGAATATAAGATAAAGTGGGTGAAAAAAACGAGGAGGAGGAACTTATTCTATGACATCTTTTTAATGTTCCAAGAAGAGGCGCTGAACAGCGGATGCTTGTCCCATATCAATCCAATCATCACCGCCCAAACAGCGCTTCCTAAATACAACATGCGCGAGACTTCGCTTGAAAGCAATGCGTGGATAAGCATTACCGGAATAAACCACCAAAGGAATGCATCGATGTGTGTACTCCAACTCTTAATGGCGGTTTTCCCTTTTGTAAATCCTGCCAAAAGAATAAAACTGAAAATGCCTAATACGGTTCCAAGTTCACCCAATCCCCGCACGCTCAAAATTCGGGTAAAGGAGTAAAAAATATTTTCAATGTGATTGGCATCATTTACAATGCTATCCACACTTTTTGAGCCGGCAAGTTGGTCAATTTGATAGCGTATGCCAAAGGCAATACTTCCCGCAACGGCAAATAAAAGGAGTTGCTTCCATTTGGGCATGGGCGCAAAAAAGAAAATAAGCGGAGCCACAAAAATAAAGGACTCTTTCGCCAGCGGACCAATCAAAATACAGACGGCAAGCATAAAGTCATTGCGCGTTTTTATGGCTAATATCGTTAAGGTTAATATCAGCAGATAAAGGCTATCCGTAATCGGTGTTCCGGCCAAGAGATTGCCCCATCGTCCTCCGCAAAGAACGGCAATCATTGCCAATAAACTGCCCGATTCAGAAATGGCATACGCTTTACATAAAAGATAAACAGCGCAACCTGCTGCTGACATGAGGAGTAGATTTATAATCAGAAATCCCATTTTCAGCGGCCAGTCTGATTCGTTTCGGTGCGCCCACAGTTTGGAATAAACTTTTTCGATAGGCAGCG
>JAEYZB010000248.1 GCA_023428205.1 Bacteroidota bacterium
CATCTGTATATGCTAATACGCTGAATACTACAGGTTGTAACTCGTGGCGTCCGGAATATGGCAGTTTGATGTGGGTAGACTCCACAAATGCAACAGATACTGCATTATTCAGAAAAGAATTTTATTTAGACGGAATATGCAACATCGATTCTGCTGCAGACAGTACCTTTATCAAATTTTTGGCAGACGATCGTATAGAGGTGTTTATAAATGGCGTTTCTCTATCGGGAGGAGAAGTTGCCCTAGCCTCCTATCCAGTAGTTTATAGATATGCAGCTATTTATCCTCTATTACACGCTGGGAATAATATTATAGCTATTTCTGCTAGGAATATTAACAATCCTTGTTGGTGGGCGTACTTCGAAATGGAAATTAGAAGCGCAAGTTGCAATTCTACGACTCCTTGCCAAGTATGGAATGATTTTGATGACTCTACTATTGGTTCATCATCCGTAAAAGAACATGCCTTTTACACACACAGCGGAGTAGGACAACCATTAGAGGGATTCGTCAGCACCCATGCCAGTCCGAGTATTGCGCAGGCCTCTACTTTAGGCATTCAAGCCGTTTCAGGAAGTCAAGTAGCTCTCATAGGAGCTTGCGGAAATAATCAAAGTGAAGGTTTGGCTTATAATTACAATTTCCTAGTTGGACATACATATCACCTCAAATTTTACTATCGATATGCGGCAACAAGTGGTAGTCTACCGATAGAAGACGTTGATGTATATCTAGCGAGTGGTTTCTCTGCCCAAGATCAAGGCGGTTGCAGTAGTACCCTAGCTGTTCCCACAGCAAATCAAAATATTTTCAGTCAACCAAACTTTAATAATGCCTCTTGGGTACAAGCAGACTTATACATAACTCCCAACGCAAATTATTCCCAATTATGGTTTAGAGTCAATACTGCTGCTGCTCGTGCTAATGCAGGATTTTTCTTAATTGATGACTTCTGTATGGATGAAGTTAGTTGCAAAATAGGTAATAGTTTTGATAATTCTATCGTAGGTACAACACCCGTAAAAGAGAACGCCTTCGCATTGTATAATGGAGTAGGTCAGCCTCTCGAAAACTTCATCAGCACAAATGGTAGTCCAAGCATCATGTTAGGCTCAAATAATGGATTTCAAGCGCCATCAGGCGACCAAGTTGCTCTAGTAGGCGCTTGCGGAAATAATCAAAGCGAAGGATTGGGGTATAATTTTAATTTTCAGCCGTCACACACATACCGTCTTAAATTTGAATACCGTTATCTAGCACCGAATGGCACAAATCCTATAGAAGATGTAGACGTCTATTTGACCAATGGATTAACTGCTAACAATCAAGGCGGATGTAGTGCTACTCCCCCTGTACCGGCTTTGTCACAATCCCTTTTCCAACAATCGGCATTCAATAACACTTCATGGCAACAAGCGGATATATCTTTTACTCCTAACTCTAACTATGGACAACTATGGTTTAGAGTGAATACTGCTGCCAATCGCTCAGAAGCAGGATATTTCTTAATTGACAACTTCTGTATAGATTCTTCTAGCACCACAAGTATCAATAATATTGACAACAGTCTTTCTGAGGCAACGTTATACAATTACCCAAATCCATTCTCTGATAAGACTACTATTCATTATTCAATTTCCAGAGGTAACGAAACAAATGCCCAAATAGAGATTTATAATATCTATGGTCAGTTAATTAGAAAAATCTTAATTGAAAATGAAGAAGGTGATGTAACTGTAGATAATTTGGCAAACGGGAGCTACTTCTACTCGTTGAAAGTAAATGAACGTATATATGCTACAAACAAAATGATAACAATCAAATAACCATTTCACAGACGACTAAATCCTAACAACGTTAAAAGGCAACCCATATGGGTTGCCTTTTTTCTATTATAAAACTTATAACTATTAATACACACTTATTCAATATTTAAACACGAATAATAATAAAATAGACACGACTATACAATTCCATCCTAGTCATATTTTTTAATTCTAACCTTTGTAGTGTTTTTTAAACCTTTAAATAAAATGTTATGAAAAAACAATTACAAAAATTAATTCAATTAGGTTTATTCCTATTAATCACTGACGCTGTTTTTGCACAGTGCAACATTGTCTTTAATAATTTTGATGCCGCAATCATCGGCACCGCAGCAAATAAGGAACACGCTTTTTTTAACTTTAATGATATGGGAGAGCCTCTTGAAAATTTCGTGAGTACCAACGGCAGTCCAAGTATTACAACCATAGCAGGTGCTCCGTCAGGAAACCAAGTTGCTGTCTTAGCAGTCTGCAGTCAAAACAATAGTGAAGGTTTAGCATACAGCTTCAATTTTCAGGCGAACCATACATATCATTTAAAGTTTTATTACCGCTACTCAAATCTTGGAGGTAATAACCAACATTCAATTGAAGATGTCGGAGTCTTTTTAACTAATGGACTTACTGAAATTGACGTTTCTCCTTGTTCCGGCACTCCCAATATTGGCAATGCCCAAAACATATTTAGCAGAACAAACTTTAGTGATACCGACTGGGTACAAGCGGATATATGCTTTACTCCTGACTCCGATTACGCCCAACTATGGTTCAGAGTTAATAATCCAACAGTTGACAGCAGTAGTGGATTCCTGTTATTAGATGACTTTTGTCTGAATTCTTGTTGTAATTCTTCCACACAAGCATTTATTTCCGTTGGAGACAGTATTCCTCAATCTCTTTGTCTCGGCTCGACTATTGTTATTCGGCATGGAGGAGGTCCTTATGGTTCATTTTTCTCAGTAGATGCTGATGAAGTATATATTGATTCAATTCCTTTAGACTCTTCTGGCCACTATGTAAAATTTGATACAGTTACCATAGATGGAGGATTGGGAACACAGCACATATGTTATGTATCTTACTCCGCTCACCCCGACAGTACTGAAAATTTTTGTAGCGATACCCTTTGTTTCGACCTTACTACACGACTGTGTCAGTGTGAAAATATAACGCCTGAACTAAGACGCGAGGAAATAGCAGCAGGAACGTATGCTTACGAAGATACTTCCGAAATTGAAGCTACTGTATATACTTGGCGTGTCAATGACAGTATTGTGCGGCAAACAACGTATGAGGAAGACTTTGTGTTCACTCCCGATACCGCAGGAGTGTATGAGATTTGTATGGAAGCAATGTATGTACGACCAGTGGGTAACGGAAACAGTGAATGTTGTTTCACTACCGTATGCGACACTGTAGTATTTGAAGATAACTGCGACTACTGGCGGGCTACTGACAGCGTTACATATATGCTAAATTCTAATAATCCGCGCGAAGTTACATTTAATTTTCATGGCAGAGTACCGTATTCGGTGACTTGGGATTTTGGAGACAGTGAAGAACCCGTAGTAAATAATGGGGACAGTGTAAAACATACATACAACACAGAAGGTCAATATAATGTTTGTGCTTATATTATCTGGACAAAACCGGAACATGAAAACTGTTGCTGTGTAGACACTATATGTATTCCTGTAGACGCAACTCCATGTGGGCTTGTTGATTTTAGTGTAATTTTGAATATGCCACTGTCATCACCTGAATTGGGTTACACATTTAACCTAAATCCTATTTATAGTGGTTTCACTCCTATTGGATACGACACTGTATATTGGGACTTTCCGATAGAAGGTAGTGGTCTCTTTACCGAAGCATACCATCCGGAGTTCTCGGGCTTTTACAATATCTGTGCCAATGTGGAATATCATATAGGAGAAGCGCAATGTTCTGAACGCGTTTGCGGGGTGTATTATTTGGAAGCCAATGCCCCTGAAAACCTAATGCGCATATTCCCTAATCCGGCAACAGATAAGGTAATGACTGAAGTTTATAACTTCACGAACGAAAAATCGGCATCTGTATTAGTTACCGATATAATCGGACGTCCATTCTTTGTAAAAGAACTAACTGATTTGCGAGAAGGAGTGAATTTGGTACTAATAGACATCAGTAAGTTCCCGCAAGGGGTTTATGCCGTTACATTAAAAATTGGCGACACCCATGAAGTTGATAAGTTAATACGCAAATAAGAATGATAGAACAAACCCTTCCGAAGTTTTGAAACTTTGGAAGGGTTTTATACTACCTAAAATTCTTCAACCAAAAATCTAACGCCACCACGCGCCACACGAATTTTGCATTGGCAAGATTACCCTTTTTATAGGCTTCCACTTCGCTTTTGATTATATCAACATTCAGAAAATCCAATCGTTTGTAATCAATATCCAAATGCTGTTTCAGTGCACCATTGAGCCATTTGATTTCACCCGGAGTAACGAATCCTTTTTTGTCTTTTCGTGCATAGACTTTTTCAGGCAGATATTGCTTCAAACTTTCACGCAAAATATATTTCGTTTCCGCCTTAGTATTGATGCGGTCTTCCATTGCCAATTGAAAACAAAACTCCACCAATTTATGATTCAAAAATGGAACTCGTGACTCTAATGAGAATGCCATAGAGTTTCGGTCTTCAAAATGCAGAAGCGTTTGGAGTGTTGAATTAAGTAATGCTTGATGCAAGAAATCATCAAAACGATTTCCGCTTTTTTTAATGTCGTATTGCAAAGCGTTTACACCATTCAATGGTCGGCTGAACTGTTTATACTCCAAATTATCAATCGCATTTTCATCACAGAAAAACGAAGCCGCACTCTTCAATGCCAATTCTGCTCGTTTTTTTACACCATATTGTTCGCGCTGACTGTTGTTGCAATACGTTTGCAACATACTTGCCCATTTCAGTTCCGAAAACTGCTGCGCCAACACACGATAAAATGAGTGCATATAACCACCCAAATATTCATCAGCACCTTGCCCGTTGATGACAACCGTTACGCCTTCGCGTTTCGCCAAACGCATCAGAAAATATTGCGACAGATAAGAAGAACCAAAAACCGGAATATCCGCGTGTTTCGTTACTTCGTAAAAACTTTGTTCTATTTCATTTTCGGTTGGTGAATAATAATGAGGTGCTACCTGCGGATATTTATCAATTACAGAACGAATGAAAGGTCGTTCATCCACTGCTTTTTCACCTTCATAGAAAATAGAAAAGGCTTTAATTTCCTGCTTCGGAAACAACGATGAATAAACACTTGAAATCGCGCTGCTATCCAAACCTCCGCTTAAAAGCGTTCCGTTTTTTACATCAGAGCGCGAGTGCAGCATGATGGATTCTTCAAACAGTTTTCGGAATGTTTTCTGTTTTTCATGCCATGAAATATTCAGTTTCGGTTTTGATAAATCAATATCCCAATAACGCGAAATTTTAATAGCCCCATTTTCGTAAATCAAATTATGTGCCGGTTCTAAATTCTGAATTTGGGTATAAAATGTTTCATTTTTATAAACTCCACGACTAAGTGCCAGTCCACGCTTTACTTGTTCTATATTCAAATCATTTTTGAAAACAGGCACTATTTTCAATGCCTTATATTCCGATGCGAAATAGAAATTTGTGTTTTCAGAAATGAAATAAAACGGCTTAATACCAAATCTATCACGCGAACAAAAAAGTTTACGTTTAGTTTTATCCCACAACGCAAACGCCCACATTCCGATAAACTTTTCGACACAGCTTTCCCCATATTCCTTGTATGCAGCACAAATCACTTCGGTGTCGCCCTGCGTAGAAAAACGATAACCTTTCAATCGCAACTCTTCTCGAACTTCAATGTAGTTGTAGATTTCGCCATTGAACGTAATGACCACATCTTGATACAAAAATGGCTGATTCGATGCTTCCGAAAGGTCAATAATACTGAGACGATTTTGCCCTATAAAGACGTTTTCTTCATTCCACTTTCCGCGTGCATCGGGACCACGGTGAGCAATGGATTCCAACATTTTTGCGAGTATCGCCAAACCTGAATCTTGGCTATAATTATTGCTGATAAATCCCGCTATTCCGCACATAGAAAATAATTAGACGATTTGAACATTCATCAATTTGACAATGAAAAAGGTTTGCGAAGTTATAAAAAGTTGAGAGTTGTTCGTTGAGAGTTATGAAACGTTTTGCCGCATTGCATTTTGCAATTTTGAATTCGGAATTATTAATTTAAAATTGAATTACCCGACACTTCCTTCCAAGCTAACACCCAAGAGTTTTTGCGCTTCTACGGCAAATTCCATTGGCAAATGTTGGAACACTTCTTTGCAGTAGCCATTCACAATCATGTTTACCGCTTCTTCAGCAGTCAAACCACGTTGTTTGCAGTAGAAAACTAAATCATCACTGATTTTTGAAGTCGTGGCTTCGTGCTCTACGCGACCTGAATTATTTTTTGTGTCGATATACGGAAAGGTGTGCGCTCCACATTTATCGCCAATCAAAAGCGAATCACATTGCGTGAAGTTGTATGCTTTTTCGGCAGAACTATTTATTTGCACTAAACCGCGATACGCATTTTGCGATTTTCCTGCAGAAATACCTTTGCTCACAATACGTGAACGGGTGTTCTTGCCAATGTGAATCATTTTTGTTCCTGTATCCGCTTGCTGATAATTATTCGTAACCGCAACAGAATAAAATTCGCCAATACTATTGTCTCCTTTCAAAATACAAGACGGATATTTCCACGTAATTGCGGAACCGGTTTCCACCTGAGTCCAACTTATTTTTGAATTTACGCCTTTACAAATTCCGCGTTTTGTAACGAAATTGAAGATTCCGCCTTTGCCTTCTTTATCGCCCGGATACCAGTTCTGAACTGTTGAATATTTTATTTCTGCATTGTCCAAAGCAACCAATTCCACCACTGCCGCGTGCAATTGATTTTCATCTCGCTTCGGAGCAGTGCAACCTTCCAAATAACTCACATAGGAATTGTCATCGGCAATCACCAACGTACGTTCGAATTGTCCTGTGTTTTCAGCATTTATACGGAAATAGGTAGAAAGTTCCATCGGGCAACGAACACCTTTCGGAATATAGACAAACGAACCATCAGAAAACACTGCAGCGTTCAAAGCGGCATAGAAATTATCCCGCACAGAAACCACCGAACCCAAATATTGTTTCACCATTTCGGGGTGATTTTTAATGGCTTCAGAAATGGAACAAAAAATAATGCCTTTCTCTTTCAACGCTTCTTTAAATGTAGTAAAAACGGATTCCGAATCCATTACAAAATCCACTGCAACACCCGCTAAAATCTTTTGTTCTTCTTTCGGCAAACCGAGTTTTTCATAGGTTCTCAACAACTCAGGATCCACTTCATCCAAGGAATTCAATTTCGCCTTTTTCTTTGGCGCAGCATAGTAAATCAAATCTTGGAAATCAATTTCGGGAATCGTCAAATGTTGCCAATCCGGCAACTTCATTTTCTGCCAATTACGAAACGCATTCAGTCGCCAATCCAACATCCATTGCGGCTCTCCTTTCTTTTCCGAAATAAATTTTATCACATTCTCGGTCAAGCCTTTTTCCGCAAATTCCTGCTCTATGTCCGTCACAAAACCGTACTTGTATTCTGATTCTATCTGTTCCGTCAATATTTCGTCTTGTTCCGCCATTACTTGTAATTCGGGGTAAAGATAAAGATTATTTAGATTTTATCTAAAATGAAATCTTGCTCGTTTTTTTCACCCATTTATTGCCCTTGTGCTCGTTTTTTCTCACCATTTCCATAAAGTTATGATATGCACCTTTACGAGCTTTCATCAGCCATCTCGGCAAAATCAATGCGCCAATCAAAATATACAGATAGAAGTTGAACCCACGCCAAATCAGCGTAACCACCGGAGCAAGGCTGTTTATTATATATTCACAGTTCAAAGCCATAAAAGAAAGTTCCTGAATACCGCTTCCGCCCGGTGTGGTCGGAATCATCACAATTACACGATGAACATATTGTCGCGCAAAAATCTCTAATTGACTGAAACCATCGCCTGCAAAGCCCCAAATCAGCGCATTCGCCAAAGCGTAGCGCGCACACCAAGAAATAATAGTCGCTATCAGCGTTCGAAAAACAAATCCGAAACCGCGTTTTTTGAATTCCAGTGAAGTTTGGTGCAAATCGGCACTTAATTCGAGTATCGCATCTTTCCATTTTGAAAGCCAACTGATATGCGCTATTTTTCTGAGTACAGCACTTGCATAATTCGGACGAACAAAAATTGCAAACCCTAAAAGAGGTCCGAAAAATGCCACCGCCAGAAATCCAATCCAAACATAACCGCCCACTGCGCGAAATGCTGCAACAGCCGATAAATCATTCAATTCACCGCAACTTGCCGAAAGATCGAACAAGGAGTTTCCTAAAATAAAATACAGTAAACTAAATACTACAATAAATGCGATATTGTCTAAATACGAACATAGCATCAAAATAGAAGTCGCTTTACCCGGCTTTATCCCTTCTTTGTACAAAATAAAAAACGCAAGCGACACACCGCCAAACGATGCGGGCGTAATGCTTGAGCCAAATTCCCACAAAAAAATAACCTCAATGCTTTTCCATAAACTCAGCTTTCGGTCGCTGAGCTCCCAAATCC
>JAEYZB010000054.1 GCA_023428205.1 Bacteroidota bacterium
AAACGAGCAGGATAAGCGTGAAAAGCTGTTTGAATTGGACTTTCGGGATTTTGATGAAACAAAATATTACGGCAATGCCGTGTCCCAAAACACTATGATTCGGGTGGATTATTTACACAAACGCGGATATAAAGGAGATTCTGTTCATATCGCACTCTTTGATGCCGGCTATCGAAACGCAAATAATATTCGCGGGTTCGACTCGTTGTTTCAACAAAACCGTATTCTCGAAACGTGGAATTTTGTGGAATCAAAAGATAGTGCTTTTCGGGTGAATGACGGCACACACGGGACCTCGGTGCTTTCGTGCATGGCAGCAAACGAACCAAACAAAATGGTCGGCACAAGTCCGAATGCATTTTATTCTCTTTATGTAACGGAAAATGGCGCATCGGAAACAATAGAGGAAGAATATAATTGGCTTATTGCCGCAGAACACGCGGATAGCGCGGGCGCGCAACTATTTTCTACATCGCTTGGCTACACTACGTTTGACAACGATTCTTTAAGTCATACTTATGCCGATTTGGATGGGCGCACCACCGTGATAACCCGAGCGGCAAATGCTGCGGCTCGAGTAGGAATTGTGGTGGTGAATAGCGCGGGAAATGAAGGAGACAATGCCTGGCATTATATTTCTGCTCCGGCTGATGGCGACAGTGTCCTCGCGGTGGGAGCGGTGAATAGCGACCGAACAATTGCGAACTTCAGCAGTCGAGGACCCAATTCCGCAGGGCGCGTGAAGCCGGATGTCTGCGCACAAGGAGCAAATGTGGCGGTGTATAATCCGGCAGGAAATGTTTATGGTTCAAACGGCACATCGTTTTCCTGTCCGATTTTGGCGGGCGCAATAGCGTGTTTGATGCAGGCGTTTCCTGCAGCGACAAATATGGAAATCACCAATGCGGTTGTGCAATCTGCTCATTTGTTTAAAACACCGAATGATGATTTTGGATACGGCATTCCCGATATGGCGATTTCCTATTGGCTCTTGAATGAACAGTACCCGAAAGTTAATAACAGCGGATATCTTCGCGTGTATCCAAATCCGTTTACCGACAAATTGAATGTTTATATAGAACAAGTGGATGCTGAAAGTCTGACAATAGAAGTGTTTGATATGACAGGAAAAATGGCAATAACACGGACTTTTTCTATTGGGGGAAATAACCATTTCTATACGCTGGAAGATGTTTCGATGTTAAAAAAGGGAGTTTATTTGCTGCGTGTAAAAGCGGGGGCTTTTTATGAAACGGCACGGATAGTAAAAAAGTAGTTGAATAAAAAACAGGTGTGATTTTGTTTGGAAGACGAAAAGGAGAGTTCTACATTTGACGAAAATAGAAAAGATGTCATTTAGGGAAATATATACGAAAACATGGGGGCTTTTGTTTGTGGGCATTATAGTCGGCTTTGGGGCTGCTTTTTTAATTCAGAAGATGCTGGTGTCAAAAGAAGACGAAACCAAAGATGCGTTTAGTTTGTCGGAGACGCGAGCGGGCGGCTATAAATTCATTAACCCGCTTTTGGAGTGTGATGATTTCAATTCCGAAGGAGAGGTTGCTATATCCTCAATGCGTCAGGAAATTGAAAACTATATAAATGATGCAAAAGCGACAGGTGCCGCTTCACACGCGTCTGTCTATTTCCGAAGCTTGAATAACGGAGCTCATTTAGGAATAAAATCAGACGAACGGTATGCTCCGGCAAGCCTGCTTAAGGTGCCGTATTTGTTGTTGGCATTTAAAAGGGCACAGGAGACCCCTTCTTTTTTGCAGAAAAAAATTCTGTTTAATAAAAGACTGGGTGGCATTGCCCCGAATATCACGGATACCGGACTGGTTGTTTTAGGGAAATCTTATTCTGTGGAAGAGTTGGTGTATAAGATGATAGTACATTCTGACAATGATGCGAAAGACATGGTGGTTTCTCTTTTTACAGACGCAGATGTTATGCAGATGTTGGCGGAAATGGGGCTTGTAATTCCGAATGCAACAAACGAAAATGAAATTATGTCGGTAAAAGAATATGCTGCTTTTTTCAGGATATTGTATAACGCGACATATCTAAATCGGACATATTCCGAAAAGGCGCTTCAGCTTTTAAGTCAGACAACGTTTAAAGGCGGACTTCTCGCTGGACTTCCGGAAGGAACGGTGGTTGCTCATAAATTTGGAGAAAGAGGTTTTTTCAACAGCAACATTGTGCAATTGCATGATTGTGGAATAGTGTATGTAAACAATAATCCATACTTGCTTTGTGTGATGACAAGAGGAACAGACTTTCAGCAATTAGGCCGAATAATTGCGGACATTTCGGCCATTGTCTATAAAAACGTGTCTGTTAAGATATAATTTTATACAGCTTTCAAACTTAAATCCAAGCTCGTTGACGAATGCGTCAGTGCGCCTACGGAAATGAAGTCTACGCCTGTTTCTGCGTAGCTTCGGATAGTCTGCAAATTGATTCCGCCCGAACTTTCGGTTTCTATTTTGCCGTTTACCAACGCAACGGCTTTTGCCGTATTTTCAACCGAAAAATTGTCAAACATCACGCGCTCTACAAATCCTGTTTGGAGAATTTCTTCCACGTCATTCAGCGTTCGTGCTTCTACTTCGACAGGAATAGAAAGTCCGTTTTTTTCTTTGTATTCTTTCGTGGCGAGAATGGCTTTTTCGATACTGCCGTTATAGTCCACGTGATTATCTTTCAGCATAATCATATCGTACAGTCCGAAACGATGATTATGTCCGCCACCAATGCGCACCGCCCACTTTTCAAACACACGGAAATTCGGTGTGGTTTTGCGCGTATCGAGCACTTTGGCTTTTGTTCCCGAAACGGCTTTTACATATTGCGAAGTAAGCGTAGCAATGCCGCTCATTCGCTGCATACAATTGAGGATTATGCGTTCGGCTTTGAGAATAGAGCGGTCGCTTCCTGAAATATAAAAAGCGATGTCGCCCACATTCATTTCGTCTCCGTCTTTCATCAAAAATTCGAGTTGCAAACTTTCATCAACGATTTCGCAAATCGTTTTCGCGAGTTCTACGCCTGCGATTATTCCGGTTGATTTTACCAGCAATTTTGCGCGACCGGTTTTATCCGCAGGCACAGCCGAAAGCGAACTGTGGTCGCCCGAAAGAATTTTGCCGATTGGGTCAACGCTGTCTTCTTCAAGGGCTAACTGAATATATTTTTCGACTAAGGTTTTATCGCGGTCGTTTATCATAAGACGAAACTAAAAGTAATGTCTAAAAAATGGCACTTTTGACCGAATTATTCGAAAAATTTGTATGCTTTTTTGAGCAGAGTACACAGGCAAGGAGCAGAAGAAAAGTACTCTTTAAATCATATTTGTTTTAAACGTCAGTATTTTTGTAACCATATGGCAACAGCAAATAAAACGAATCCGATAGACCACGTTAAAAACATTATAGACGAAGTTTCTCGTTCTGTAATTGCAATTCGCAACCAAATAACAAGCACAGATATTGAGAACGATGAGCGTGTATTGTTTGGCAAAATGTATTCAAACAAACTGTTGTCTTATTATGCTTCGTTGCGATTGTTTGCAGAGTCCGCAGCAAATATTCCTTTTTGGGAAAATATAGTGAAAAACGAAGTAAATAAGGTGTTTATCGAGGATAGATTCTATTTCTTTAAGCAGTCCACTCAAGATTCAATTTTTCTTACAACGATGATAGATTATGAAGCGAGCCTTCGTTCTATAATGAAAGATGTTTGGTGCGATTACAAAGACGACAAAAAAATGAAAGAGATATACGAAAAGGCTATTGACCTTTGTGGTTTGCCCAAAGACTATTATGAGCTGAATAAAGTTCTTGTTTATAGTCGCAATGCGATGCACAATGGTTGGGTTCATAAAAAGCCTGACGTCACAATTACATATAAGTCTAATTCTTTTGTTTTTAAAGAAAAGTATCCCATTGAAATTTCTTGGTCTGATTTAGAGTTTTTAATAACGGAGTTAATGGCGTTTTGGAAGGTGCTGGTTTGTGCTTCGCCCATTAAAGATAAGTCTTTTATTGAGCATTATGGAACAAGCGCGCTTCGATTACACAATACATCAATGGCAAAACCTTGAAAAACTCGCCCTCTTTTGCCGTTTTTTCTACCTTGCGTTTTATGTCGCACAAACACACCAACGAACTCATCAACGAAACCTCACCCTACCTTTTGCAACACGCGCATAAATCTTAAAAACGGATCTCTTTACCTGTTTTTTCAATGTGCGCGAAGTTTCGTATCTTCGCTTTGATAAAACGAACTTATGACATACACGTTTGAAATAAAAGAAACCAAAGAGTCGCTTCCACTCATTGCGCATTTGAAAACATTGAAGTATGTAAAAGCGCACAAAACAAACGACATTTCAGCAGAAGAAAGGCAAATGGCGAAAGCCGTGAAAGTAGCCGAGAAAGGCAAATCTATTGCGTGGGCAGAGTTTAAGCAAGACGCGAAAACGTGGAAAACCAAGCTTACGAAATAATCATCAAAGAGCAAGCGCGTTTGGACGTGCTAAATCAATATCTCTTTTTTGCGGAAGAGTATTCGGTGCAATATGCGGAAACGTTTTTGTCGGGGTTTATCGAGCAAGTAGAAAACATTTTGCCTTTTGTGTGGGCATTTCCCGAATGCCGTTTTCTTCCGACAAAAAACCACATTTACCGCAACATCGTTTGGGAAAACCATTTAATCATTTATAAAATCGTGAAGTTTGAAATTTGGGTTGTTGGCGTGTTTTACGCAAAACAAAATCCGAAAAAATTGAAACAATATAAGCGCGTGAAATAACCATGCACACCAACGAACTCATCAACGAAACATCGCCATATCTTTTGCAGCACGCGCATAATCTTAAAAACGGATCTCTTTGCCTGTTTATTCAATGTATGTGAAGTTTCGTATCTTCGCTACATAATTTCAGCACAATGACAACAATAGCAGGAATAGAAATAGAAAAAAATGCCAAAGGGCAGGACGCGTTTATTCGTATTGATTTGAAAAAATACGGAAAGAAATTGCAGCCGTTTTTGCAGGAAATTGGTGTTGTGGAAGGTGTGTTTGAAGAGGAATGGCAAAACGCATTGACGATTGAAGAGGCGAAAGAAAAATCGCTCAAAAAAATCCGTGAATGGTGGAAAAAATAATTGTTTCCATAAATCCTAACGTTGTTGATTATTTAGACAAACTCACGTTTAGGCTTTACGAAGCCGAATACTTTAGCTACATAGAAAATGCCGACCAATATGTGTTGGATATTTACGCTGCAATTGAGCCGGCTATCAACAATAAAAAACACAAACAAACGCCTTTTGTGTTGCTTTCTTATGGCGAGTTTTACGTTTCCTATAAAACAACAGAACGAACGGCTTGGTATATTTTCTTTTCGAGAAAAGAAAATCGTGTTGTTGTAAAACACATCACGAATAATCACGTTGCGGACGCGAGTTTTCTCGAACATCTTTAATCAGAAACAATGCACACCAACGAACTCATTCACGAAACCTCGCCATACCTTTTGCAGCACGCGCACAATCCCGTGAATTGGGTGGCGTGGAGCGAAAAGTCGTTGGCGCGTGCTCAAGCGGAAAACAAATTGCTGATTGTGAGCATTGGTTATTCGGCTTGTCATTGGTGTCATGTGATGGAACGCGAGAGTTTTGAAAATGAAGCGGTGGCGCGGGTGATGAACGCGCATTTCATTTCCATAAAAGTGGATCGTGAGGAGCGTCCCGATGTGGATATGATTTATATGGATGCGGTGCAGCTCATCACGGGTCACGGAGGTTGGCCGCTCAACGCGATTTGTCTGCCGAATGGAAAACCGATTTATGCCGGCACCTATTTTCGTCCCGAACAGTGGGTACAGGTCTTGCAGTTTTTGCAAAACGAATTTGAGAAAGAACCTGAAAAAACGGCACAGCGCGCGGATGAAATCACCGAACATATACAAGCGATGAATGTGGTTCCGCTCATTTCGGAAAGCGTATTTTCAAAAGACGCTTTTCCTGCTTCTTGGGCGAAATACAAACAGATGTGGGACTTTGAATATGGTGGACGAAAAGGGGCGCCAAAATTTCCGATGCCGAGTAATTTGAAATACTTGTTGGAGCTCTATATGGTTGAAAAAAACGAGGAGGTTTTGCTTGCGGCAACGGCAACATTAGACGGAATGATTTTGGGAGGAATTTATGACCACGCGGGCGGAGGTTTTGCGCGCTATTCGGTGGACGAATTTTGGCACATTCCGCAC
>JAEYZB010000189.1 GCA_023428205.1 Bacteroidota bacterium
GACGAACACATTGACCGCACATTCCCAAACGAAGAAAAAGACACGCGAAAACCGGGAATCGGTATGCTGAAAAAATATTTCAATGGAGAATATGACTTGGCAAACTCATTTGTGATTGGCGATAGAATTACAGATGTGATGCTCGCAAAAAACTTGGGAGCAAAAGCCTTTTGGCTCAATGACGGACGCGACTTAGGCGGCTACGAAATCGAACACACCAAAGAAACACTGCGAGATGTTATCGTCTCCGAATCGCGCAGCTGGAAAGACATTTACGAGTTTCTGAAAGCGAAAGGGTAAGCGGCTTCGGCTAAGGGATATAAAAAAACTTATATCTTTCCGTTCCAAATATTTACACCCTTTATGACCAAACTGCTTATCAGTTTCTACCATTTTTTTCAACAGAAAAAAAACACTCTTTATCTCCTCTTGGCAAGCATCATTCTATTGCTGTCATTCGGAGTTTCGCGCCTTACGATTGAAGACGATTTCACAAAAATGATGCCCAACGCGGGCAAAGCATCGGACATTTTACAGACGCTGGAAGATTCGCGCATTTCGGAAAAAATCGCGTTTCTCGTTCACGCAAAAAACGAAAATGTTTCTAACGAAACTCTGATAGAAGCTGCAGAAAATTTGAACGCCCGTTTAGCGGATTCCTTAGCTGCATTTACGGAAAAAGTAAAATATCAAGCCAACGATGATGATTTTATGCAGCTACGCTCGTTGATTCTGCAAAATATTCCGTTGTTTCTGGAAGCCGAAGATTATCCGCAGATAGATTCTCTCGTGGCGTTGCATAACATTCCAAGTGCGCTCGAAAATGATTATAAAGCATTAGCTTCTGCATCAGGCTTTGTCGTGAAAGACCAAATATTGAACGACCCACTCGGCATTTCCAATTTGGCGATGAAGAAGCTGAACCGATTGCACTTCAATGAAAATATTGTGCTGCAAGACGGATACTTTTTTACAAAAGATTTAAGCAATGTCCTGTTGGTTCTTACGCCTTCATTTTCGTCACGCGACAGCAAACAAAACGCGGACTTCGTACCACAACTCAATACACAAATCGCAGCATTGGAAAAAGAATTTCCCGACTGCAAAATCATTTACTACGGGGCTTCGCCTGTTGCTCACGGAAACGCTGAACAATCTAAAAACGATACAATTCTTACCATTTCCATCACACTCATCGGCTTGCTCAGTTTCATTTGGTTTTACTTCCGTAAAAAGCACGTGCCGATTGTAGTTTTGTTGCCGGTCGTTTTTGGTGTACTCTTTTCACTGTGCATGGTTGGGCTCACACAAGGAACTATTTCCTTGATTGCCTTAGGAGCCGGAGCGGTGGTATTAGGGATTTCGGTAAATTTCTCTCTGCATTTTATCAACCACTACAAACACAGTGGCTCTATTGAAGAAACTATTTCCGATTTAATAGAACCTTTCACTATCGGCAGTTTCACAACTGTTGCTTCGTTCTTTAGTTTGAGCTTCGTACAGTCGCCAATTCTCAATGATTTTGGAGTATTTGCCGCTTGGACAATCATCGGAACAGCACTATTCACCCTCGTTTTTTTGCCCCATTTCGTACCAAAGTTTTCACACGAAACTTCAATACTGGAAAAAATCGCAAGCAAAGAATACAAGCCCAATAAATGGATTGCTATTGGCATTTGTGCACTCACTGTGCTGTTTTTATTTTTCGTAAACGATGTGCAGTTCGACAGCGATTTGAATCAACTGAATTTTCAAACAGCGGAACTAAAAGCCAATGAAAAAGCAATCAACGCGCTGCAAGGCGAAAACGTGAAAACCGTTTATATTGCATCAAAAGGGGAAACACTCGCGGATGCATTGAACGCAAACGCAACACTCACCGAAACCCTCCGAAAAAACGAGCAGGATTCTTCCATTTTGAGTTACGCTTCTATCGCGCCATTTGTGATGACGCATGCGGAACAGCAAGCGCGCATTAATCGCTGGAATGCATATTGGAATGGCGAAAAAAAACGAGCAGTAGTTGACGCGGTGAAAGAAAATGCACCAAATCATCACTTCAAAATTCAGGCATTTCAACCGTTTTACGATTTAATGGAAAACGCGCCACAACCGCTTTCAGAAGAAAACACTTCGTTTCTTTCCAAAGCAATCGGTGCGGAACAAATTGCGAAAACCGACAGCGGCTACACCATTCTTTCCTCTATCCTTTTGCTAAAAGATAAACGCGAAACAGTTTATCCTGAAATTGAAAAAGAAACCTCCGCAACTATCTTAGACAAAAGCATTGTCACCAACAGCCTGATTGACTTTATCTATACCGATTTCAATCACATTTTACTTTACACTTCGCTGATTGTTTTTTTTGCATTGGTAATGAGTTACGGAAGAATCGAACTCGCATTAATCACGTTTATTCCGATGTTGATTACATGGATTTGGATTTTGGGTATCATGGGACTTTTCGGCTTGAAATTCAATATCGTCAATATTGTTATTTCTACTTTCATTTTCGGTTTAGGCGATGATTTCAGTATTTTCATTACGGACGGACTCACCCGAAAATTCAAAGAAGGGAAAAACATTTTGGCTTCGCATAAATCTTCCATTTTCTTGGCTTCCGTTACAACCATTTTCGGTTTGGGAACATTGATTTTCGCCCAACACCCCGCGTTAAAATCCATTGCTTGGCTCTCTATGTTGGGCTTGGCGTGCGTCATCATCATCGGGCAAACCATTCAGCCGATGCTCTACAATTTCTTTATTCAAAACAGAAAAGAAAAAGGCTTTGCTCCTTGGACATTGCCAACCGTTTTGCTCGCAGTGTGGGCATTTTCATATTTCGTAATTGGGGGCTTTTTGTTGGCGGGAATTGGCTTTTTCATTTTGTATGTCCTTCCGTTTCCGTCAAAAGAAAAACGAAAATATGCGTATCACTATTTGTTCAGCAAGTTCGTGAAATCACTCGTCTATATGATGGCGAACACCAAAAAAGTGCACATCAATCGAGAATTGGCGGACTTTTCAAAACCTGCGGTTATCATATCCAATCACCAATCCTTTCTCGATATTTTGGTAACTGTGATGCAGCACCCGAAAATTATTTTGCTCACCAATGAGTGGGTTTATAACTCTCCGTTTTTCGGGCGCGTAGTGCAGCTGGGCGACTATTATCCGGTGACCGAAGAAGGCACAGACGGCATAGACCGTTTGCGCAAAAAAGTGAGCGAAGGCTATTCGATAGTCGTGTTTCCGGAAGGTACTCGCTCCCCAAAAGAAGGCAACATGAAACGCTTTAAAAAAGGCGCATTTTATATTGCAGAACAATTAGGTTTAGATATTCAGCCCTTGGTGCTGCACGGCATCGGACACACAATGGGCAAAAGCGATTTTATGCTGTACAACGGGCAAATGACCATGAAGTATTTGCCGCGCATTTCGCCAAGCGATACGCGCTTTGGTGTCGGCTATTCCGAGCGCGCAAAACAAATCGGAGCCTACTTCAAAGAAGAATACGAAAAGCTGCGTTCGGAAATTGAGCAGCCGACTTATTTCAAACAAAAATTGGAAATGAACTATGTGTATAAAGGCCCTGTTTTGGAGTGGTACACCTGGAAGAAAATTCAGTTGGAAAACTATTACAAAACCTATCACGAAGTTTTGCCAAGATCGGGAAACATTACCGATTTGGGCTGTGGATACGGCTATATGGCGTACATGCTGCACTTCCTTTGCCCGCAGCGAAACATCACGGGTGTGGATTATGACGAAGATAAAATTGCGGTGGCAAACAATAACTTTTCGCGCACTGAATCGCTGAACTTTTTTGCACAAAGCATTACGCAATATCCTTTCGTACCGCAAGATGCTTTTGTGATAAATGACGTGCTGCATTATTTGAAATACGAAGAGCAAGAGACAGTACTTAAAAATTGTATTGACAACCTGAACGCGGGCGGTATCATCATCGTGAAAGATGCGAATGCGGAAGACCAAAAAGGACAGCGCGTAACATGGCTCAGCGAGTTCTTTTCCACCAATTTCGGCTTCAATAAAATGGGACATGGGGAATTGTTTTTCACCTCCGAATCACGCCTGCGCGCCATTGCCGATAAATACAATATGGCGTTTTCTATTTTGGAAGCTCCGAAACATTCCTCCAATACAATTTGGGCGCTGAGACGTAAGTAAAATGTGCTCGTTTTTTGCACCCATTTACATCCTATTGTCATTCCCGCGAAAGCGGGAATCTTAAAAAACGTTTATGATGAATAGGATTCCCGCTTTCGCGGGAATGATGCGTCTTTTTTAGTTTTTCACTTCTCCATTATTTCTACTTTCGTTGAAAAATAACAACTATGATTTTATACGGAATCCCGAATTGCAACACCGTGAAAAACGCGCGGACGTGGCTGGAAGAAAACAAAATTCAATACACCTTTCACGACTATAAAAAATCGGGCATCACTGAAGCGAAGCTAAAAGAATGGCTCACGCAAACTGATTGGCAAACACTCGTAAATAAACAAGGCACTACATGGC
>JAEYZB010000256.1 GCA_023428205.1 Bacteroidota bacterium
GGTGGTGTTTCCCATATCAAAAAGACAAACATTAAACTGGAAAGATTGTCGCTCAAAATAGGTTTCGTATGCCGGAGGAACAGGTTGGGTTCCTGAAATATCACACATCGGATGTACATTGCTCCACGTAAACCATTGCGAACGGTACGTAGTAGGATTCACTTGCATTTTATTATTCAAGGCTCCACCGGAAGGATTATAAAAACAAATGTCTACCACCACATTGGATGTTCCGTCCCAATCATAAACCTGATCAAACACATGTGTATTCCAACCTAAAGCCGGAATGATATTTTTTGGAGTAAATACCGTCACCAAATTTCCTTGATAAGAAGTCAAGCTATCCTCTGCCGTACAAGCCATTTTGATAGTAAATCCTTGCAAAGCACTATTGCTGTTCAAGACGGCAATGTTCATGGCCAAGCTTCTTATTTGACCACCATAAGGACCGACCAGAGGTTGCAATTCACTTGCTTTGATAAGATACTGATGTCTTGCTCCTCGAAAATTATTTCCGTAAGGCGAAGGATACTGTGTTCCCGAACCTGATTGTACTGTCGGATTGTTTGTCAAAACAGCCACCACATTTTGTCCGGTACAAGTCGAAATAGGAATTCCGCAAAAAGCCGGAACAGAAACTGCGGTAAGCGTAACAGGGTATCCCGGACAAACAACATCAGGGCTAATATTCGCTTGCACCACAGGGGATACGCCTGAAACAAAAACTGTCACCGTATCCTTTCGAGAACAACCGTTGGATGCAGTAACTGTTGCTGTGTACGTAGTTGTAGAAAACGGGCTGGCTATCGGATTAAAGATACTGTCGTTCGGCAAACCCGTGACTGGATCAAGCAATCCGGCAGAAGGCGACCACTTGATACTGTAGCTTGGATAAACGTTATTGCGCGTAGCGTTTAATTGAATTTGTCCATTACGGCAAATTTGCCCGCCAGGACCTGCGTCCATATTGAAAATATTTGCTATATCTACAAATGCAGTGTCTAGCCCACAATCGCTATTGAAGGTGTACCGCAAAGGAAGTATGGGTGTTGCATAAACTGTATAGCCAGTAGTAGTAGAAAGTCCAGAGGCAGGCGTCCACGTAGGATTTGTACCCCCTGACCCCGTCAACTGAATCGGAGTTCCGCAATACAAAGAATTATGCGGATTTACAGACGCTCTGCGCAACACACATACCTGATAACCTTGTGTCGTTATACCGTTCACCGGACAATCATCATTCGTAACGGTAAGAGTAAAGGTATAACAACCGGTATCGGCAAGAGCCGGAGTCCAACGGATAATTTTATATGCCGAATCGTTCGGTGCTGTACCAACCAACGAATCGGTAATTATTAACGCTCCCTGAATTTCCTGCGAAGCCGTAACTACGGCAGATGTAATATTTCTATTGGTCGGATCTGTGTAAAAAAGGCGCATCGTCATTGGCGTACCCGGACAAACTTCCACAGATGTCGGTGAAGACTGCGTTGCGTTCACCACACTCGCAATAGGATGAATAATCGGTGGAGCCGTAAAACAGCTATTCACAGAAAGTACAATATCGCGCATGGTAGAGCCGACCAAAACGCCATTGCGATATTCATTCACGCGAACCGTAATCACATCTTGCTCCACGGTTGACGGAATAAACGTCATTTGACCGTTTTGTGTATTAAATCCGAAAGAATTCGGAACGGTAGTGCGCACCGGATTGTTTACATTCCATGCTGCGTTGTATGTGGAATTAGAATATGGCGGTGTCGTTCCCTGAAGCGGTGTTATCAAAGCATAAACCAGCGAATCATTATCGCCTTCCGTTACTCCGTAATTGATGTTTACGTCCGAACCTCTACATACAAACGGCTCGGGCATTTTGGTGAATCGTGGGGAATTGTTGCAATACGGCTGTCCTGTCTGTGGGTCATTTGCGGTATTCACAATAGCAAGAATTGCTCCTTGTGCAACCGTTGGACTTACAATATTTGAAACATTTCCCGCACGACAACATTCATCAATTCCTAAATAAATCTGCGAACATCCGACCGGTAATAAAATGGTAGCTGTGTAGCGATACACCCTTATTCCCTGAAACGGAGGGTTGCCGCCACTCGCCCAGTTACATGCTCCTTGATTTAGTTGGGCGGCACAAAGTGGTGTAATAGAACAACCCGACTGGTCGGGACAAGTTCCTGTATTATCTTGGTTTAATACAAATGTGGTATTGAGTGCACAGCCTACAGCTTTCAACGTAAGTGTGGCGGGAGGCGCGGCTGAAACCGAACCATTCACATAGTCCCAACAATGCCAAAAGTAACGAGCCGTAACACGATATTGTACATTTCCGCCCACAACTCCTAAACATTCGTACTGCAAATCTTTTCCCATATTACCCGCAGCTGACAGCCAAATAGGAAGACCAAACAATAGGACGGAGAGAATTGATTTTACATGGCGATTCGCGAAAAACATATTTGGCATCGTTATTTTCTCCTATTAAGAAGCTAAATATATCGCTTTAGTTGTATCGACAAAACGAGATTATGAAAAAAGCCTCTTGCTCTTCACGATAATCTGCGAAAAAACAAAGGAAATGGTATAAAAAAACGCGGTGTATTGAGTATGCCGAAATGAGCGTGTTTACTTATCCGTTCACCCAATTCAAACGATCTTGTTGAGAGTACTGCCAAGGTGCAGCATTATTTTCCAAATTGGCAAACATACCATTCCATTCCGCAGGGGAGTTGGACTCTTCCATAATCAAATTTCTACGCAATTCCAGGATGATATTAAGCGGGGAAATATTCACCGGACACTCTTCCACACACGCATTGCAAGTGGTACAAGCGCGCAACTCCTCTACAGAAATATAACCGTTTTCAATCAACGATTTTCCGTCTTCCTGCCAAATGCCGTTGTTCGCCTCCATCTTTTCACGCACTTCTTCCATCCGGTCGCGGGTATCCATCATAATTTTTCGAGGCGATAATAATTTGCCGGTAATATTCGCAGGACACTGTGCCGTACAACGACCACACTCGGTACAAGTGTATGCATCCAACAAATTTTTCCAACTCAAATCAAACACATCTTTCGCTCCAAATTTTGCCGGTTCTCCATTGTCGGGAGCAACTTGCGCATTAGGGTCAAGCATCAGTTTCACCTCGCGAGTTACCACCTCCATATTATTCATATACCCTTTCGGTTCCGTACGCGTAAATAGCGTATTCGGGAACGCCAAGAAAATGTGCAAATGTTTGGAATACGACAAATACACCGCAAATCCTAACACGCCAAACAAGTGTCCCCACCAACCAACTTTTTCCAGAAAGTGTAGCACTTCGCGGTCTGTTCCTACAAATAATTGCGACAGAATCCCACTTAACCAAAATCCATATTTGCCATTATCAGCCGCCATGTCAGCCGAGTTCATCAAAAAGATATTTGAAATCAAAAATATCTCCAACAACAAAATCAGGTGCGCATCCATATTCGGCCAACCTTCCATTTCAGGTTTATTAAAACGCGGTAATTTCAATACATCTCTGCGGTAGAACCACGCAATGGTTGCGAAAAATGTAAGCAACGAAAACACTTCGATAAAGTTTATCGTAAACACATATAATCCTTTTAAAAACGGTATATTTTCAACTAGATGAAACACGAACCGGTGGGTTCCAAAAGCTCCGTCCGTCATAATTTCAATCAGTTCAATTTGCGTAATCACGAACGACAAATAAATAGTAAGGTGCAGCAATGCCGCTATCGGACGTTTAAACATTTTTCCTTGTCCGAGCGCAACTAAAATCATCGCTTTCGGATTCATCGGAATACTTTCCGAGCGGCCGAGCATAATGTTCTTATACACTCGGTAAAAACCCTTGTATGCCAAATAACCCATTCCGCCTACCGCAGCAAAAAAGGCAATACGTTCTATAATAAATGCAATCATTGTGGTTTTTTACTTTGTGCGAAAATAAACGTTTAGTTGAAAAGTTCAATAAACGAGTATAATATAGAATGAGTGTAAATTACTTCTGTTTAATAATTATAGGCAATGTATAATTTACTTTTACTGCCTTGCTCCATTGTTTCCCTGGTTGAAATTTCATCATTTGTACAACGCGCAAAGCCTCTTCATTCAATACAGGTGTTAGCCCATGTTTGATTATAGGATTAATCACATTCCCATTTTCATTCACAACAAATCCAACAATAATCCTTCCAGCTGTATCGGCTTTTGAATACTGAAAATTATCGCGAAGAAAATGAAGCAATGTATCTTCATTGTAGCGGACTATAGAATTTTCATCAACCGCGGGAAATCTTGGCATTTTTTCTACAATATTATAAACCAAATCCTCTGATTGTGTCTGTACCTGAAAACTATCAGGCTTAACAAACGAACAACGAATTAAACCCAAATCGTTCTGCTGTTGTGCAAACACAACACAAGGAATGAATAAAAAAAATAAACTTTTCATCAACTCAAATGTACTGAAATGGCGCGAAAAAACGAGGAGGGTTTATTCATATTGCTTCAACGCACTTTCCAATTCCTTTTTCAACTCACTAACCAAACCTTTCGGTTTAATCACTTTCACTTCATTGCCGTGCGAAAGAATTTCTTGTTTGAACGCATACGAAACGTACACATTCAGCCTCACGCGAAATTCATTGTTATCGTCAATCAAAACTTCCTGAGATTCGTGAAGCGGCAAGGTCTTAATGTATTTTCCTTTGGTTGGCGTAAAAGACAAAACAATTTCCTCCGGTTTGCCGTCATTAGACGTTTCAACATCAAAAGTGTGTTTGAAATAATCGCTTGCAGAAAAACCCTGCGGAACCGCAAATTTCTTTTTGGTAATTTCTAAATCACTCAATCGGTCTAAACCAAAGGTTTTTATTTTGTTGTTTTTCGTGTCAAGCGCGAGAACGTACCAACGGCTTTTCGATTCTTTGAGCGCGTACGGCTGCACCGTTCTTTGTGTTGGTGTGTCTTCCCCAAACTTGAGATAGGAAAAGGAAATATGCAATTTGTTTTTGATTGCGTGCAAAATGCCGTGCATATTTTCTGTTCCTCGCGGTTTACGCTTTTCGAACAATATGAATTTTGATAAACGCTCCGAAACATTCAGTGCATTAAACATATCAAAGGCTTCCATAATACGTTCGTTGGCATCGCACGGTTCGTCCATTTCAATGGCATACACTTTGCGCGAAAAATTGTACTGAATATTGATACCGCAAATAGAACGAATATCGTTTACATCGCGCTGAAAAGTGCGATTGGAAACGCGGAAATCATAGTCCTGCAATTCGGATTCTTGTTCCAAATAATCCACAATTTCCCGAAACGAGGCAGGGCGTTTACGCAGTTTCTGAATAATTAAATTGTAACGGGAGATGGATTCGCGTTTGGACATAAGCGTTTTATTTAATTTCTCTCATTTCTGTAACTCTTGCCCATTCGGCAGTAGGAAAAAAGTTTTTTGCCCAAGCGGCAAGCTCTCTTCTTCCATTATCACCTCTAGCTTTCCCTAAAGTAGCTCTATCTACTTGTGTTTCCATTTCTTCGTGCCTAACAACTCCATTAGTTCTTACACTAAACTTTACTTTTACCCTCACCATAGAAATTGATTTTTATCTTTATAATGCTATTTAATTTTAGCTTTTTTGTTTAATATATACAGTATGTCAACTCTTTAAAGCATATTTGATAATTTCCTTTAATGAATCTCTTAATTCTTTTTTAGTTCGCGAAAGATGCCTTGAAAAAACAATTTTTGGATTCCAATCCGCTTTTAATTTATTGGGAGTGATAAAATCAGAATCCACTCCAATTATAGTTTTCACATCTCCATTCTCTGTATCCTTAAACTTAAATCCCATCCACACGTTTCGATTGTCTGTTGTTCTATTCTTACCCCAAAAATCATGAATCCGTTTATTACAGACAACTATAACTTTTGGCGCAATTACTTGAAGTATATCGAACGACAATTGAAGTTGGTTACAAATAAATGCCACGCCTTTTTCTTGGCTCATAATCTCATCTATTTTTTTCTGCTCAGTTTCCCTGAAATAAAATAAATCCATATAAGCCCAATTATTACTGACGTCTTCTGCCAGGTTTTTGAAGACTCCATAATACCTTTTATAACCCTTTACCGCATCTTCTATATTGTATATCGGCACATAAACTTTCCCTTCAATATAAGACGGATTTATTCCGACAAATAACAAATCTGCGTCCGTTTTTTTCTCATTGTTACAAAACACCCACCTTCTATTGACAATATCTCTGAATTGTGAATTTTCGTATTGAGAAAAGACCTCGTCCAATCTTTTACTTATTTGTTCATTAGTCATAACTTTCTGTTCTTGTTCTAAATATAATTTGTTTTTATTTACGCGGCATATTTCTTAAATCCAATCACATTGCGCTTTTGCTCGGTTTGACGGAAATCTTTTTCTCCTTGATTATAAATTGCTGTCAACGTCATCGGCTGATTGATAATCGTTTGAGAACCCAATTTATTGGAAAGCGTTTGCGCCTTTCGTG
>JAEYZB010000050.1 GCA_023428205.1 Bacteroidota bacterium
GCGTATGGCGAGGCTACCGAGGAAGAAATGGATGCGCAATTCAATTTACTGAAAACGATTTTAGGAAAATACGTTTATGCAGAAGGAGAAATGTCGTTGCACGAATTTATAGGGACACAATTATTCAACCAAAACAAAACCCTTGCTACGGCTGAAAGCTGTACGGGAGGATATCTCTCGCATCTGATTATGTCCATAGCAGGCAGTTCGCAATGGTTCAAAGGCGGAGTTGTTTCGTACAGCAATGAAATGAAAATGCAGACACTTGGAGTGAAGTCTGAAACGCTGACGGAACACGGTGCGGTGAGCGAACAAACGGTTCTCGAAATGGTGAGCGGTATTTTGAAAATGACCGATGCGGATTATGGCATTGCTGTTTCCGGAATTGCCGGACCGGGTGGCGGAACAGAAGAAAAACCTGTCGGCACCGTTTGGATAGCGGTGGCAAGCCGTGAACAAACCATTGCGCGCCAGTTTCAGTTTTTCCCGGGTCGAATGGAAAATATACGCGTAAGTGCTAATGCGGCTTTGAATTTACTGCGAACGGTATTGTAAAAAATTCAATCAGTCATTGCGGTAAGCCTTTCTTTACAAACTTTCAATCTTTAAACTTTAAAACTCTATTATATTCGCCCAAAATTATTTTTTGAACACAGCCACACATAAAATTTTTGCGGTAATAAGCGTAGCGTTTTTGTTATTGATTTCCGCTTGCGATACACCGGAGCGCGTACTGAAAAGCAATGATTTAGACTATAAAATCCAAACGGCTACTCGTTGGTACAATAAAAAACAGTACGTAAAATGTATTCCTGTTTTTGAAGAGCTGATGGGACTTCTGAAAGGGACAAAGTCTACGGAAAACATTTACTACATGTATTGTTGGGCAAACTATCGCCAGGGCGATTATCTGATTGCCGCATACCACTTCAATAATTTTGTGAAGCTAAATCCGAATAGCCCTAAAGCAGAAGAATGTTCCTACATGTCCGCGAAAAGCCACGAAAAATTGTCTCCCCGTTACAGTTTAGACCAAACGAACACATTCAAAGCCATTGAAAGTTTTCAAGGATTCGTGAATGATTATCCTGAAAGCAGTCGCGTGGATACAGCCAATATTGAGTTTCAGCTGTTGAAGAAAAAATTGGAGACAAAGACATTGAAAAATGCCGAATTGTACTACAAAACAGAAAACTACAAAGCGGCTGCTACAGCCTTTAAAAATCTGCTCATTGATTATCCGGATGTAGATAATCCGGACTATGTCTATTACATGATTGTGAAAAGCTATGACAAGTATGCCGAAAACTCTATTTCAGCAAAGAAAGCGGAGCGCTATCGCGATGTGTCGAAAGCGTATTATGAATTAAAATATCGCTTTCCGAAGAGTAAATATTTAGCCCCTGCTCAAAAAATGGAAGATGCTTCTCATTGGAAAGCCGCGCTAGGAGCCTATGAATATTCAGTAAGCAGTCGTTCGGATGAAAAAGCAAAAGCGATTCAAGCTGCCATCCAAGAAATTCAGGCACAGCAAATGGTGATAACCGATGAAAAAGAAAAAATTAAGTCCGGTAAACTGTTGGAAAAATCGTATTACAGTCTTCTGAAACACAGTCTTACGCAGGCAGAAGATGCGAAATTAGGACACAAGGCATCTCTCTATGAACAAAGTATCAAAAATTATTATACTTTTGTCGACAAGTTTAAAGACGGCAAGTATGCAAAGAATGCGGAAAAAGCGTTCCTTCTCGCTTCCGACAAATTAAAAAAACTCAAAGAAAATGGACAAGAACAAAAAAATTAAATTGACACAATTGACTAACACCATTGAAACGCAAAATATGCAGGAATTGGGTGCTGCTACAGGAAATGTGTATGAATCCATTGCCGTGATTTCTAAACGCGCGAATCAAATTCATGTGGATTTGAAACAAGAACTGCACGCAAAATTAGAGGATTTTGCATCTAGCAACGATACCTTGGAAGAAATCCAGGAAAACCGCGAACAAATCGAAATTTCTCGTTTTTATGAGCGTTTGCCACACCCGACAATCATTGCAACTAAAGAGTTTCAAGAAAATGAATTAGGATATCGCTACACCAATAATTAATTTTAAGTACGCTTAATATACTTATGAATAACTCGTCTTTTCAGACGAGTTATTTTTTTATACATTGCCATTCGAAAATGGACGACATTGAATTATATAAAGAGCGATTGAGCGTAGTAGAGTCTCTGTTTGCTATGCGACAACAGCAGTTTGATTTGTTGTTGGAAATTACGCGCATACAAAATCACAATTTACCGCTTCAGGCTCTGGTTTCTATATATGAACACATTTTGTCTGCACAGCTCGGTATTTTACGTTCGGCACTTATTGTTCAAAAGGGAGACAATAAATGGAGCTGTATTTCATATAAAGGAATGAATGCGGCTTTCTTGAAGACCAATTTTTCCGTTTTTGTCCAAGAGTTTGAAAAGACAGTCGGCATCAGTGCTTTGCCATCCTATTATCAGTCGGAATTTGAGTTCGTCATTCCCATTATGTTCAAGTCTCAGCCGATAGGCTACGTACTTTTAGGTGATATTCCCGATGATAAATTTGATACGGAAGAAGAAAAACTGAAGTTTACGCAGACTATTGCCAGCATTGTGTGTTCCGTTCACGAAAACACCCGTTTGACCAATATGGAAACCCAACAAAAAATTGTGCAACGCGATATTCAGCTTGCTTCTGAAATGCAGCGAATGTTAGTGCCCAGTAAGTTTCCCGAAAATAAATATTTTAAGGTTTCCGGTTTTTATAAACCCTTCCGCGGTATTGGAGGCGATTATTACGATTTCATTCCGATTAGTCAGAATAACTATTTTTTCTGCATATGCGATGTATCGGGAAAAGGGATTCCGGCCGCTATGCTCATGGCGAATTTTCAAGCGAATGTTCGTCTTATGGTATATCAGGGCCTCTCACTGGAAGAGTTATGTCAGATATTGAACAACAGTGTGTATTCATTGGCACAGGGCGAGTCATTTGTCACCGCATTTATCGGCACTATCAATACAGAGACCGGTGATTGTGAATATGTAAATGCGGGACATAATCCCTCTTACACGATGGTGAACGGAACGCTCGCTATGCTTTCCGATGGCTGTACCGTTTTGGGCGCGTTGCCGAAGTTGCCAAAGATAAAAACAGGAAAAACAAACCTATTGCCATCAGCCTTACTCATTAACTACACAGACGGAATTACGGAAGCTACCAATGCCGAAGATGAACAGTTTGGGGAAGAGCGTTTAGAGCAATTCATTAAACAAAACTATCAACTACCAACCGAACTCTTCAACCTGAAACTCATACAAACCCTACTCGCTTTCTGTGGCAACGACACTTTTGATGACGACCTTTCCTTGCTTACGATTTCCTATACCTCCGGAAATTGAACCGAAATGGATCCTTTGCATTTTAGCGATCATGAAATGGTGCAAAAAAACGAACACGATTTATTGAATTAATAAAGTGGGTTAAAAAAACGAGCATGATACCATAGAGATGTTTTATTTTTTAAGTTTGGAGGAATAAAATTATAAGTCATGGCAGATAACACAAACGATAGCAGCAAATGCCCGTTTCCTCACGGAGCAATGAACAAACCCGTATCAGGTCGCGGAACACAAAACCAAGATTGGTGGCCCAATCGGTTAAACCTGAATATTCTTCGTCAGAATTCTTCTCTGAGTGATCCGATGGATCCGGATTTTAACTATGCAGAAGAATTTAAAAAATTGGATTACGATGCTTTGAAAAAAGACCTGACCGCATTGATGACGGATTCGCAAGATTGGTGGCCCGCAGACTTTGGACATTACGGAGGCTTTTTTGTGCGTATGGCGTGGCACGGTGCAGGCACCTACCGCATAGGCGATGGTCGTGGTGGGGCAGGAGCAGGGCAACAGCGTTTTGCGCCATTAAACTCTTGGCCAGACAATACGAGTTTGGATAAAGCGCGCAGATTACTTTTGCCGATTAAATTGAAATACGGAAAGAAAATTTCATGGGCAGATTTGATGATTTTGGCAGGTAATGTGGCACTCGAATCTATGGGCTTTAAAACCTTTGGGTTTGGAGGCGGGCGCAAGGACGTGTGGGAGCCGGAGACCAATGTGTATTGGGGAAACGAGAAAAAATGGCTTGAAGTAGGCGGAAAAGAATACCGCTATTCGGGCGAGCGCGATTTGGAAAATCCTCTCGCGGCCGTGCAAATGGGGTTGATTTACGTGAACCCCGAAGGACCTGAAGGTAATCCTGACCCGATTGCAGCCGCAAAAGACATTCGGGAAACATTTGCGCGTATGGCAATGAACGATGAAGAAACGGTGGCGTTGATTGCAGGTGGACACACCTTCGGAAAAACACACGGTGCAGGCGATGCCGCTCACGTGGGTAAAGAACCTGAAGCTGCTGATATTGAAGAACAAGGTTTAGGCTGGAAATCATCATTCAAATCGGGCAAGGGTCCAGATACCATTACGAGTGGAATTGAAATCATTTGGACAACTACACCCACCAAATGGAGCAACAATTTCTTCTGGAATTTATTCGGCTACGAATGGGAGTTGGAAAAAAGTCCGGCAGGTGCACACCAATGGGTGGCGAAGGGCGCGGGCGCAACCATTCCCGATGCGTTTGACCCCAATAAAAAACATTTGCCGAAAATGCTGACAACAGACTTGTCGTTGCGATTCGATCCGGTGTATGAAAAAATTTCAAGACGCTTTATGGAAAATCCCGATCAGTTTGCCGATGCGTTTGCTCGTGCCTGGTTCAAACTGACACACCGTGATATGGGACCGCGTTCCCGTTATTTGGGCAAAGAAGTTCCTGCCGAAGAATTGATTTGGCAAGACCCGATTCCTGCACCAACACACAAACTGACCGATGAAGATATCCAAACACTGAAAGATAAAATCAGCGCATCAGGTTTAAGCGTGCGCGAATTGGTTTCTACGGCTTGGGCTTCGGCTTCTACCTTCCGCGGTTCCGATAAACGCGGTGGCGCAAACGGAGCGCGTATTCGCTTGGCTCCACAAAAATTCTGGGCGGTGAATAATCCAACAC
>JAEYZB010000204.1 GCA_023428205.1 Bacteroidota bacterium
ATGTTCATATAATAAAGATAGAATTTATTTCCAATCCCGTTTAGCGGGGGCGCAATTATATGTAAAAATCGGACTTCCTCAGAATGTAAGAGAAATGGGTCAAAAAAACGAGCAAGATGGACTCCGCAAAACAATTACAGTAACAAACGCGGAAATACGGTTCGCATTCTTTTGACTTACGACTTTTGACTTACGACTTTTTTTGTAGGTTTGGCTTTTCAATTAACCACCGCTTGGTTTTTCTCAGGAGAAATTAGGTGAATTTATGTTGTAAAATGCTATTGACGTTAATTTTATTTTTTCCGCTTGCAGCCGCGTTGCTCACGTATCTTTTTGGAAAACAGTTTGCCGCGAAAACCGCGCTCCTAACAAGTTTTGTGAATGTTGCACTCACCATTGCTGCAATAATTCAAGTAAAACAAGCGGGCGCATTGACGCTTTCCCTCGACTGGATTGCTGAACCGAAAATTTCATTTTCGCTCGTAGCGGATGGTTTAAGTATTTGGATGCTTGTGCTTACCAATTTTTTAATTCCGGTTATCATCCTTTCTTCATTCAATAAATCACTCAAAAACGCAAACCTTTTTTACGCACTGGTTCTTATCATGCAGTTCGGATTGAATGGCGTTTTTTTGGCAGGAGATGGATTTTTGTTTTATATATTTTGGGAGTTGGCCTTGCTGCCTGTCTATTTCATCGTGTGGCTTTGGAGCGAAAACGAAAACCCGGATTTACGCACCCGAACGGCTTTTAAGTTTTTCCTTTACACCATTGCCGGCTCTTTGTTTATGCTTTTCGGATTTATGTATTTATACGCAAAAGTAGGAAGTTTAGCTCCGCTTGATTTGTATAATGCATCACTTTCGCAAACCGAACAAATCTTATTGTTCGTTTGTTTCTTTACAGCTTTCGCAGTTAAAATCCCCATTTTCCCTTTCCATACTTGGCAGGCGGATACTTACCGAGAAGCTCCGACTGTCGGCACGATGTTGCTTTCCGGCATTATGCTAAAAATGGGATTATACGCGCTGTTGCGTTGGCTCATTCCGGTGTTTCCACAAGGTACCGATTTTTGGACACCTTATATTATAGTATTATGTGTCATTGGCGTATTGTATGGTGCCGTAATTGCCATTCGTCAGGATAATCTGAAAAATTTATTGGCTTATTCTTCGCTTTCACACGTTGGCTTAATCGCTCTCGGTAGTTTTGTATACACAGCAGAAGGCGTACAGGGCACTATCGTTCAAATGCTGGCGCACGGAGTAAATGTGATTGGTGCATTTTTCATCGGTGAAATTATTTTACAACGCACGGGAACATTATCTATTTCAGAATTGGGTGGCATCAGAACTGTTGCTCCGAAATTTTTCACAGCTTCGCTTATTATCGTTCTGGCATCCGTTGGTTTGCCTCTGACGAATGGCTTTGTAGGTGAATTTTTGTTGCTTTTTTCCGCATTCCAATACAACACTTGGTTAGCAGTTGTTGCAGGATTGACGATTATTTTAGGAGCCGTTTATTTGCTCAGAATGGTACAAAATGTATTCTTAGGTGAAACGAACGAACGAACAAAAAACTTTGCCGATTTATCATGGAGTGAAACAATCGTTTTCTCCGTTTTGATTGGGACAATTTTTGTGTTCGGTGTATATCCGAAATTGGTGTTCGACATCGCTCAACCATACATTGAAACACTCATTCTGAAATAACAATTTACAAGATACAGAGTACAAGGTACGATATATGAAAACATTAACTTATACTTCATTTTTAGGAATTTTCGTTTTGGTAGCCGAAATACTGAATTTGCGAAAATGGATTGTGCCTTTGGCGGTAATCGGTTTGGCAGTGATTGGCTTTTTAACCATTTCAGAAGTAAACAGCGAACCAGCCTCCTACTTTCATGACATGTTGCAAACGGATCGTTTCACGACATTATTTTCCACGTTACTAATTGGCATTACAGCTTTATTGTTATTACTTTCTACTGATTTTCACGAAAAACAAAGGAATAAAATTTCCGACTATGTTGCCCTCACCATTTTTACATTGTGTGGTGCATTAGCAATGGTTTCTTTCGGAAACTTAGCCATGTTTTTTATTGGTTTAGAAATTATGTCTATTGCATTTTATCTGCAAGCAGGTTCAGATAAACGCAATGTTCGCTCGAACGAAGCCGCAATGAAATACTTCTTAATGGGTTCGTTTGCTTCAGGTATTTTGCTAATGGGAATTACGCTTGTTTATGGCGCATCGGGAAGTTTTAATTTGAGTGAAATTGCAGCTTATTCCAACAGTGAAAATGTAGATGCTCTTTTTTATGTTGGAGTGGTTTTAGTATTGATTGGATTGTTGTTTAAAGTTTCGGCTGTACCATTTCATTTTTGGGCTCCTGACGTTTACGAAGGCTCGCCTATGCTGACCACCGCACTTATGGCAACAGTCGGCAAAGTGGCTTCTTTTGCTGCTTTCTATCGCTTATTTGTAGAGGCTTTCCGAAGCGGTTCTGAAAAATATGCTGTAGTGATTTCCGTTGTATGTGTTCTTACAATATTTGTGGGCAACTTCTCTGCTCTCAAACAAGAGTCATTCAAACGCTTGTTAGCATTTTCAGGAATCACCAATGCAGGATTTATGCTTATGGCAATAGTTGGTCTTTCCGGTAAAACAGATAGCGCATTATTCTACTATGCCTTTTCTTACGCCATTTCTTCCATCGGTGCATTTGCGATTGCTATTTCTGTTGCAAAGCAAACGGGCTCTGAAACCATCGAAGCATTTAGAGGATTGGGGCACAAACATCCGCTTTCGGCTGCGTTACTGACTTTAGCGATGTTGTCTATTGCAGGCATCCCTCCACTTTCGGGCTTTTTCGCGAAGTACTATTTATTCTCGCAAACCATTCAGGCAGGACATGTTGCTTTGGCCTTGTTTGCCATTGTCAATTCTATCGTGGCGATATATTATTACTTGAAAGTAGTGTTTGTAATGTTCGGAAGATCCGATAACGTTATTGAATATAAACCACAACCCGTTTATCTCGCAGTAGCGGCAATAGCTGTAGCAATC
>JAEYZB010000216.1 GCA_023428205.1 Bacteroidota bacterium
GTCGTACACCATGCCGCGTGTTGGATACACCTCCATTTCTTTGATAGCATTGCTTCGGGCAAGTGCGCTATACTTCTTTTCAATCAATTGCAGATACGCCAAACGCAACACAAAAATTCCTGCAAACACAGCAATGATGAGTTGGATAATTTGATAACGATTTTTGAAAAGATCTTTCATGAATTGTGCGCAACTTGCACAAAAGTAACAGCGCGAAGCAAAGATATGTATTTGCTTCGCGCTATTGTATCAACAATTGAAATGTTTATTGCTGTTTTTCAAATAATACCCCTGTGGCGGTGAAATTCAACTCGACTTTCGGTTCGGTGATGGCATCAATTTCTGCTTGCGGTTTTTTCCCGTCTTCCGCGTAGTGTTTTAGCATAGCGACAGAAGTTGTATCAAAGTGTGCCGAACCTTGGACGTAAGCTGTCCAACCCGAAATATTCATCGGCACAAAAAAGGCGTAGTCTTTAAACCGAACGCGTATTTTTTGTCCTTCGCCATTATCAATCGTCATCCAGCATCCTTTCATTTGGCAGACTTCCTCCACTTTCCCGCTAACCAAAATAGGACCGAGTTCGGTTTGGTTACTTTGTTTCATCTTCGTTTCCACCGAAGAAAGGGTTACCGCGCCTTCAGGTTTTACGATTTCGCCATAGCCGCCTGCTTTGTTTTGCTTGGTGAGGCTTTTGTAGTTTTTTTCTTTGGAAGGGTCACACGTTTTTTCTTGCGCAAAACTATTTCCAATAGCAAATACAACCAATAGGGAGAGAATCTTTTTCATACCTGCTCGTTTTTTCGCACCATATTATGCGATAGTTGTTTTAAATGTATCAAACGATTTTTTCAATCGCGTTAGGCTTTTTTCTTTTCCGAAAGCTTGCAGCATTTCAAACACAGGCGGGCCTTGCATGGTGCCTGCCAACGCTAAACGTAAAATCGGCATTACTTCGCCAATTTTTAATCCTTTTTCGGCTATCAATCCTTTGAATGCGGCTTCTAAATTAGCTGCGGAAAAATCACTCACGTTTTCAAAAAGTGCGACAATTTCTTCACTCACTTCGGGAACTGTGCCTGTCCATTTCTTTTTCAGCGTTTCAGTATCATACTGTTTGATGTCTTCAAAAAAGTAATAACCAATTTCAGGAAAATCGTTCAAAAATACGGCTCGGTCTTTGATTAAACGGCAATATTCCGTTACAAATTCTTTTGTGAACGAATAACCTTTTGCAGCGAGTAGAGGGGAAATATCTTCTGCTAAAACTGCGTCAGGAATACGTTTGATGTATTGTTGATTGAACCATTTGGCTTTTTCAAAATCGAAACGCGCACCGGCTTTGTGTACTTTTTCTAAATTGAAAAACTGAATCATTTCGTCCTTACTCATAATCTCAATGTCATTGCCCGGATTCCAGCCTAAAAGCGAAATGAAATTGATGAATGCTTCCGGTAAATAACCGCGTTCGCGATAGCCTGATGAAACTTCATTTGTCACGGGATCTGTCCACGTTAAAGGGAAACTTGGGAAGCCTAATCTATCGCCATCGCGTTTGCTGAGTTTTCCATTGCCGTCCGGTTTCAAAATCAAGGAAAGGTGCGCCAGTTGCGGCATCACATTTTCCCAGCCGAAAGCGCGGTATAGCAAGACGTGTAATGGCGCGGAACTCAACCATTCTTCACCACGAATCACGTGCGAAATATCCATTAAATAATCGTCCACCACATTCGCCAAATGGTATGTCGGCATTCCATCGTGTTTCATCAACACTTTATCATCTAACTGTGAAGAGTTGAAGGTTACCCAACCGCGAATGATGTCGTGGAATTTTACGTCTTCGTTTCGGGGCATTTTGAAACGAATTACATACGGTTCGCCACGTTCCAAACGAGCTTTTACTTCATCAGCCGGCAAAGAGATGGAGTTTTTCATATACTGACGAGTAACGGAACTGTATTGCCAGTTTGGAACACCCTGAGTCGTAGCGTTGGCACGCATTTGCTCTAATTCTTCGGACGTGTCGAAGGCAATGTACGCATTTCCGCTTTCCAATAATTTATCGGCATAAGGTTTATAAATTCCTGCATTTTTACGTTCACTTTGGCGGTATGGCGCGTATTTCCCATCGCCAAAACCAATGCCCTCATTCGGTTCAATACCGCACCATTTCAACGAATCAATAATATATTGTTCAGCACCTTCCACAAAACGTGTTTGGTCGGTATCTTCTATACGCAAAATGAAATCGCCACCGTGTTTTTTCGCCAGCAAATAATTGTACAATGCCGTACGAACTCCGCCCATGTGTTGCGGTCCTGTAGGGCTTGGCGCGTAGCGCACTCTCACTTTTCTTTCCATAATTCTAAAATTTCTTGGGAACGCGAAAGTAGCAAAAAGTCCTAAGTTGTAAGTGATAAGTCGAAAGAGGAGAAAACGTGCTCGTTTTTTTGACCCACTTTTGCAGGGACTCTCTATATTTGTTACATTCTAAAACAAAAACCTATGAAAAAGAGAACTATTTTGTTTTTCGCTGTTGGTGCATTATCACTTATGCAATGTGATAAAAAAGGATGTCAAGAAAAAACGTGTACAGGTATAATCACTCACGAAGTGTATCCTGTTTGTGGATGTAACGGAAAAACGTACGGTAATCCAAGCGAAGCCGCGTGCGCAGGAATAGAGGTCGTTTATACGGGCGAGTGTAAAAAATAGTTACAGCACAATATTCTCCAGCCCTTGCCCTGCCGCTAACAATTCCGCAATATCAAACACTTTAATGGTGTCTTGACGATTTTTTTCTTTCACACCGTCCGAAAGCATGGTATTGCAGAATGGGCAAGCCGAGGCAACGATATTGGCATCGGAAGCTAAAACTTCTTTCGTGCGTTCTTGGTTGATGCGCAGTGTTCCTTTTTCTTCTTCTTTAAACATTTGCGCGCCACCGGCACCGCAGCACAAACCGCGTTTTTTGCAGCTTTTCATTTCCACCAAAGCGGCATCTAATGTTTCCAACACTTTACGTGGAGCTTCATAGACTTCGTTCGCGCGACCTAAGTAGCAAGAGTCGTGATACGTGATGGTTTTGCCTTTGAATTGTCCGCCTTCGGTAATTTTTATTTTCCCTTCGTCAATCAATTCTTGCAGGAATTGTGAGTGGTGAATCACCTCGTAATTTCCGCCCAAAGCCGGATATTCGTTTTTCAGAATATTGAAGCAATGCGGACAAGTGGTTACGATTTTTTTCACTTGGTAGGTGTTCATGACTTCAATGTTCTGCAATGCCAACATTTGAAATACAAACTCATTTCCTGCGCGTTTTGCGGGGTCGCCTGTGCAGGCTTCTTCTTTGCCGAGTACGGCAAATTTGATGTTCAAATGGTTCAGTATTTTCACGAAAGCGCGGGTTATCTTTTGGGAGCGCTGGTCAAAACTTCCCGAACAACCTACCCAAAAAAGAATTTCAGGCGTTTCACCGCTTGCCGCGTAATCAGCCATTTCACGAACATTCAAAGACATATCTTGTGGTTTTTTATCCGACCAAAAGTAACCAATTTGTGAAAACGGAAAAGAAATTCCTGATTTGTTCTTGAATTTAGAACCAATCTATTACAAATAGCAATGGCGATTAAATCTTAGCCG
>JAEYZB010000286.1 GCA_023428205.1 Bacteroidota bacterium
GTATTGACCTGAGCGAAGGAATGCTGGTTTGGTATCGGCTACTACTCACGATTATTACACTTACCGCTTATGCATTTTGGACAAAACGGTTCTATGTACCGAAACGAAAAGCCTTGTTACAAATGGGCGGTGTAGGAATTTTGCTTACCGTACACTGGCTCTTTTTTTATGGAGCTATCAAATATTCCAATATTTCCATTACGCTGAGTATGCTTGCCTCATCTGCCTTACTGACATCACTCATTGAATGGATTTTCTTCAAAAAACCGCTAAAACGCTCCGACTTACTTTTAGGAGGATTGGCGATGGCCGGGATATGGATTATTTTCCTGAATGAGAAGTTATACTTCACAGGTATTGTGTTGGCAATGATTGCCGCACTATTGGGTGCATTTTTCAATATTTCCAATAAACCGATTGTAGAAAAACATGATTCTGTCATGGTTTCGTTAGTCGAAATTTTTGTCGGCTTTATGGCATTATCTCTCTTTCTGCCTTATTATATTTCGTATTTTGACGTTGCGAAGCTTGTACCGACTACTACAGATTGGGTGCTATTAAGCATCTTGGCGTTTGTTTGTACTCATCTCACGCTCATTTTATCGCTCAACGCTCTGCGTCATTTAGATGCGTTTACGCTAAATCTGTCCATCAATTTAGAGCCTGTCTATGGCATCGCTTTAGCATTTTTGATTTTCCATGAACATGAGTTGCTCACGCCCCGTTTTTACGTTGGTGGTGCATTGATTTTTCTTTCAGTGTTGCTGCACGGCTATTATCAAGCGAGGGCAAGCGCCCATACGAACAAACAGTTGGCAGATTCAAAATAGTTTGTAGATTGCGGTATGAACTACGGTGTAGAAATATGTTTACGGGAGTTGCTTTTTGAGCAAGAATGTGTGATTATTCCCAATTTTGGTGGCTTTTTGAGTCAATACAAATCAGCCGAAATTGATCACTTACAGCACTTGATATATCCACCCACAAAAACAATTTCATTCAACCGTCAGTTGAAAAACGATGACGGACTTTTGGCAAATACCTACAGTTTACTGAATAACGTTTCGTTTGCGGAAGCTGCTGTGATAGTGAAAAATTGGGCTACTAACTTTGAGGAAAACCTGAAAAAAAACGAATCTGCCGTTTTACCTAAAATCGGAACGTTCAAATGGGATAAAAAAACGAGCACGATTGCATTTGAGTTTGATGAAACACAAAATTATTTGGCAGAGAGTTATGGTTTACTTCCTGTAAATGCTGTGCCGATCCAACGCAACGCTCCGGTTCTCAGCCCCATCGCTCCTATTGTGGAAATGGTGCAAAAAAATGAGGAGGATGCCGGTTTAACAGCTCCTTTTCTAAATAACAAAAAGAAAAAACGCGATTACAGTTCGGTAGTTTCATTTGTGGCAGGTGTGGCGTTTGCGTTAGCTTTAACCTTGCCGATTTTCAACATTCATGCCCCGAACTTAAATTTGAACGAGGCGAATGTATTTTCTGTTTTCAGCAAATGGTTCGAACCTAAAACCATCAACGCAGAGCCGATTGCTTTTGATAACAACGCTATTCCTCCGGTTTCCACCGATATAAAGGTTGGGAAACCGAATTTCGTTTCAGAAGTGAAAGCTGAAAAAAAAGCGATAGTAGTAGCAAACGAAGTCGTACCGACAGCCGCAACCATAGAAAACAGCAAATATCAAATTGTATTGGGTTCTTTTACCAAAGCCGATAATGCAGAAAACTACGTGGCAAAAATCAAAAATGAAAACGTCTCTTTAAATGTTGTTTTCTACAAAAAAGGAACCCGCAATTATGTAGCCATTCCTGCGGGAAACAATGAAGCGGAAGCCCGAAAAGTTTTGGAAAAAACCAAAGCCGATTACGACTGCTGGCTGAAAAGCAATTAACCTTTTGTTTTAAAAAACGCGTAACAACGAATAACGCTAAGAAGCCTTTTTAAATCGAATTGCTTCCCATTGCGATTTCAGGCGTTGGCTCATCGTGCTTCTCTCCTTTCGCTTGCGAAAAAACCGCATCTCTTCTTGCAGTTACTTCTTCAAAAGTTTCAAAATATTTCGGGTGATTTGTTTTCATCAATCGATCCCATATATTGAAATACAAACCGTAATTGCAACGCACATATTTGTGATGCATATTGTGATTTGTAGATGAATTGAGCCATTTTATCACCGTATTTTTTGCATTGCGCGGAAATATTTCGTAGCCCGAATGTCCCATTACATTAAAAACAATTTGCCAAAACGCTAAAATGATGAGAGACGAAATATGCAATGGAATGGTGAATACCAAAATAGGTATAAACGCGAGTTCTAACACCGCTTCCAATGGATGAAAAGAAAATGCAGCCCAAGGCGTAGGGTTTTTAGAAAGATGATGCACTTTATGAACTCGTTCGTAAAAAAACGGATGATGCATTAAGCGATGAATCCAATAAAAATAAGTGTCGTGAAAAAAGATGATGAAAATAGTCGTAGCAATGAAATACCCAATGCTGTGTTCTGAAAAATCTCTATACGTTTTGACTTCCAAAATCCCCTGCGCTGACAAATAGCGAATCAACACACTTATCGAAGCAAACACGGCAAACGTAAGAAGCGAATATTTTATTTCGGTAATAATCTGTTTCCGTTCAGGATATTTTTGTTGAATTTTTGCCACAAACCATTCACGTCTTTTGATGATATAATAAAACAGATAAACCCCTCCCGCAAAAAGCAGATAACGAATCATCAGAAAGCTGTATGAAAACAACCATCGCAACCAAAGACTCAAATCATCGGGAAGTATTTGCAACATAGTTTATTTTGTAGTAGCGATATTTAAATTTCAAACGTAATGATTATTCATTCAGCGCAGCGAATTTTGATAAAAGTAATTTACTTCTTTTTGCAATTCGTCTTTTTTCACACGCAGTAAAATCGCGGTCACGAGCGATAAAATGGGAGACAACACGAACACCGCAGTCGGCAGTAAAAACATATAAATATACACTCGAACTTTGCGCCCCAACGAATCGGAAGAACCGCCTCGAGCAATGAAATTCGCCCAAATAGGAAACGCACGGTTGCCGCGTTTTTCCAACAACACTAACTCCGGCTTTATGACTACCGCTTCCGCACCATTGAGTCGCTGCTGCAAGCCATCGAGCTCGTTTTTTTCCACCATTTCTTTTATCAGCTTCCCAAAACTCGGCAGTTTATCCAAATCGGCTTGCTGAATGCCTGCTTGCGGAAAAAACCAGAAAGCCTCTTTTTTACCGGCAAGCAGCCAGCGTAAAATCGTCACCAAACTCGTCAAATTGCCCGAATTATCGACCATAGCAATGTTTCCGACCAAATTCGCTTTCGCTTCTCGCAAATAGCGTTTCACTTTTTCCTGCGCATCGAGCCACATATTTCGGCAACCTAAAACAGTTACCACATTTTTATTCGCCAAAATCTGTTTGCCTTCCTCCGAACGCAAAAACGAAGCCATGACAGGCGATGGGGATAAAAACCAAGGTTGATAGGCCAAAATCACCAAATCATACGGTTGTTTTGCGACTTCCGAAACAGGCTGCAACGAAATCATTTTTTGATGATAGGTTTCGGGAAAGGCATTGAAAAACGAAAATGCCGACCATGGAAATGGAAATGGTGTTACCGGTTTCAGCTCTTCAAAATGAACGCTGTAATTGCTGTCCTGCTGAAAAGACTGTGTCAGCAAATCAGAAACCGTGCGAAGTTGCCCACTCTGCGAAAAGTATAACACCAATATTTTTTTCATCTAACCAATTTTTAAAACGGGAACGAAAGTATAAAAAGTAATAAGTCGTAAGGCATCAGTGGTCGGTAAAATTTCGCTTTCCTTTTCTATTTCCCGTTTATCCTGCTCGTTTTTTCCAACTGTTTTAGGTTATAAGATACACCCCTCCGTCACTTCGTGCCACCTCCCCTTGGGCAGGGGAGGAATTGGGGTAGTGCTTTTATCTGTCTTATTGCGATTAGTGCTTGAAGGGCGAATTGTTGCTCCCCTGTTAGGGGAGCTGTCCGAAGGACTGAGGGGTGTTTTTTTGTTTGGATTTTAGATTATAAAACCCCTCCATCACTTCGTGTCACCTCCCTAAAGAAGGAGGTTATCGGTAATGATAAAGCCCCCCTGTTCCACCTCTAAGTTCGGGCTGAAAAAAGCGGATAATTTCCGGCAAAGCCACGTCATTGTATTCCGATTTTTCTAAACAGCTTAAAAATCACTGCGTTTCATTGTTTTAAGTTTCACAAAACAAAGAAATTAACCTTTTTCACATACTATAAAAGGTATGTTAGTTTACATTCGCAACATAGAAACCAAAAATCAATGAAATTGTTTAACTTTTTTAGAAGGGCTAACAGAGTCTATTCGCGGCTCGGACTGTTTGTGCTTATCATTCTTTTAAAGATAACGTTATCTTCTGATTGTTGTGGTAGTTCCCCGTCCACAGTAAATGCTTGGATACTTGTGCCAGACGTTGATGCGTACTCCACTATGGTTGTATCTCCTCACTGTAATCCAAGTAGCGGATACAATTCCATTAAACCAATTCCCGGACTAATCAATTCTGGGACATTCAGTATCAGAGTTGAATGAATACTGTTTGCGGATACAAATACCAATATACTCTTTTCTCTCAGGGTGGTACAATTGCTTTTAAGGAAAACGGAACTTGTACAAGTGTGCCAAGTATCAATGACGATATGATTCTTTTACCTACACCCAATAACGAAAAATTCGACTTACGAATAGATATTTTTGCGTGTGGAGGATGTGAGGTGTCCTACAACGCTACGGGGTGGTACGCTACTCAAACGATAACACAAAGTATTTCAAATGGAGCAACAATAGGAGCTATGCCAATACTACAATCGTACTACCATAGTAATCTTTCTTGCCCCTTATTTACTTGTTAATAATATAATTATTGAATTATGAAAAATCATATTTTAGTATTCATTCTTTCTTTCCTTATTGTCGGTTGCAAAAAGGAAATACCTATTATCAATCAAAACTCCTATTCATTGGTTAAGAAAGTAGGAGGATATAAAATAGACGACAAATACAAGCAATTTAACAACGGCAGTGATGCCGTATTTGATATTTCACTTTCCCATATTCCAAATGTGAATAGAGAAGAGTTTTCATCTGTTTTCCAAGGGAGTATTACTCATCGGCAGTTAATGTGTGGTGGCACACTTAAGCTAAACACTCTCTCTCTGAAATGTAATGATAAGTCATATATGCAAAAAGTGGACGATGTTGAAGTTGTTAAAAGCTTTTTTGGGAAGGAGATGCTTTACAGTCTTTCTGGAGAAAATGGGGTTAATTCATTTGAATATCGTTTGTCTGTACCTAAATACATAGAAATGACTTCCCCAAAAAAAGGCAAAGGATTTGAAGAAACTTTTATTAAAAAAGGAGATGTTGTTTCTTGGAATGCAGACAATAATAATTCCAATGGCGTGCTAATAATGGTATCTTGGAATGGTAGTACGAAATCCAGCCTTACAGGAGGAAAGAGTGTCTTAAATTACAACATTGTGCCCGATGACGGTAATGAAACTTTAAGCGAAGCATATTTTGAAAATATTCCTGTAGATGCGTTGTTAACCGTTACGATTATGAGAGGAAACTTTGAGTATTTCAAAAATACAGATGGAATAACATACCAATTGATAGCCCGAAGTGAAAGCACTATTAGCTGTGTCGTAGGAAAATAATCTTAGAGAATACACTCTAAACAAAAGAATTATGCTATACAATTCTGACTGGTATTGGGGGTTGATGATACCGAGTATGTTCATCAGTCCTTTTCTCTTTCTTTATTTTTTAGGCAAGCATTCTTTAAGTAAAAGCGATTTATTAGGCGAAGTACTTAGTGTTTTGATAGTTGCTTGGCTTGGTTCGCTTGTTGTAGCAAAGCTTGATTTTTGGTTTGACCCAACAGTAACGATAACTCCTTCTTTAAAGAATTATTTTCATCTGTTTTTTCAAGGGCAACGTTGGGACGGAGCTCTCTTGTTTTCTTTGTTGTATATTTTAGGGTGGTTGGGGCGTAAAATGAAAGTGTCAGAACACTTGCGTTTCACAGATTCGGCAACACTCACAATTTGCTTTTTGTATTGTATAGGAAAGGTCGGGTGCTTTTTAGCAGGGCATAATTCGGAATGCTCGGGAACTGTATCGAATTTGCCTTGGGCGGTACATTTACCAAATCTGCCAAACACCTATCACCCAAGACAAATCTATGACAGTTTGTTTCACTTGGTGTTATTTTTTGTTCTATTCTATGTCTATAAGCGAAAACTAAAATTTCACGGAGAAATAACTCTAATTTATCTCATTGTTTCCCCTGTTTATTGCTTTTTTTCAGAGTATTTAAGTTACAATCCTAAAATTCTATTTGGTCTTGCTTCGGGACAAATTATTGATATTATAATCTTAATTATTGGCGTTTCGTTTATAGGATACAAATACCAAAAACATAAAACGGAACTGATTGTATAGTTTTGTTCGATTTGATAAAATGAACAAAACAACAACCCGAGATAATATCACTACCGATAACAGCAGTTTGGTGCAATGCGGGGCAAAGTCGTTTTCTGAAAGTGTATGTTTCTTTTCTTAGTTTTGTACCGCTTGGAAAGTTTGCGCCCCCGCTGTCTCAAGTTTAGCGCAGCGTAACTTGGGACAATAAATAAGGCAAGTTTGTAACTTGCCATAAGGGAAAAGGAAATGGTGCGAAAAAACAAGTAGGGTTTACCTACTTCCTACACATTGGGCGCGAGTCTTTTGGGCTCGTGCCTGCTTGCCAAACATACACCTTTTTTCTTTCCGCACGAGTGAAAAACACTCGCGCTAATGTGGGCATCAGTGGTCGGTAAATTTTCACTTTCCTTTCCTATTTACCGTTTATCCTGCTCGTTTTTTCACACCATTTCATTTGATGAGAATACAAAATTTGCTATCCCGATTATATAATTAAAAAAACGGGAAAAAATGTGTACGTTTGCGCACTTAAATTTCAGCAATCGATGGGAATGCGCCAGCTCAAAATAACCAAGTCAATCACCAATAGGGAGAGTGCTTCGTTAGAAAAATACTTACAAGAGATAGGAAAAGTGGATTTGATTACTGCCGAAGAAGAGGTGGTTTTAGCCAAGAAAATAAAAATGGGCGACCCGACAGCCCTTGAAAAACTGACAAAAGCGAACTTGCGTTTCGTGGTATCGGTTGCAAAACAATACCAAAACCAAGGATTGAGTTTACCCGATTTGATTAACGAAGGAAACTTAGGATTGATTAAAGCGGCTCAACGTTTTGACGAAACGAAAGGTTTCAAATTCATTTCATATGCAGTTTGGTGGATTCGCCAGTCTATTTTACAGGCTTTGGCAGAACAATCGCGTATCGTGCGTTTGCCATTGAACAAAGTAGGTTCATTGACCAAAATCAACAAAGCTTTCCAGTCACTTGAGCAAGAATTTGAACGCGAACCATCGCCCGAAGAATTAGCAACAATGCTGGGTGTGGAAGAAGATGAAGTGCGTACAACATTAGGA
>JAEYZB010000295.1 GCA_023428205.1 Bacteroidota bacterium
ATTGACGATTAGCTACGTTAATTTCAATCATCTCACAAACATTTAGCGGTGGTAGTATATGAGTTTGGTGGCACTTCGGGCATTGTTACCTTGGAATATATTGTAGAAGAAGTAATTGGCGACATAAAAGATGAATCGGACGAATCGGTCGAATCGCTGTTGCGCAAAAATGCTGATGGCTCATACATTGCGGAAGGCTTGACCCCGCTTTCTGATATCCAAAAAGCATTGAATTTGGAAACAGATTTTTTTGAAGAAGAAAAAGGAGATGCCGAAACCCTGGCGGGATTATTGTTGGAATTGTTTGGTCGAATCCCAAAAGCGGGCGAAGAAATTCAGGGAGAAAAATTTACTTACAAAGTTCTTTCGTTTAGCAAAAATCGCATTGACAAAGTGAAGATAATTCCTCGCTGATAAACCATCTCAAGTGGGTTAAAAAAACGAGGAGAAATGCTGTTATAATTCACAAATCCGATATATGCGTGTAATAAAATTTCCGCTTTTTCGTTAGTTTTAACGTCATGAAAAGAATTGCTTTTTTATTCCTGCTCGTTTTTTCGCTCCCTTTGCTGCATGCACAAAAAAAATACAAACCGGTATCGCAACACCCCGTTGTGATTGAGCAGCCGACTCTGACAAAACAAAATCTGGCGCGTCTCACCAAAACAGAAGACACCCTTTGCCGATTAGCCGAAGTGTGGATGTACGACACACTTTCATTGGAAAATCGTAAAAACGCGTGCTACGAGTTTATTCCCAAATTTTTAAATGCACTAAAAACAGACAACTCCTTTTACTATCCGTTTGACTCCCTCACACACGTTTCAAAAGTCTATTCACCCGACAGTCTATTCCGAATTTTCACGTGGCAGCTGCACTATCCGAAAGGGAAATTTCGCTACTACGGATTAATTCAAATGCGCTCGGAAAAATTGCGCTTATACCCATTGAAAGACCTACGCGACACGTTTTCATTCCACACACAGCAGATTCTCAGTCCTGAGAACTGGTACGGTTGTCTTTATTATAACATCATTCGTACCACCATCAATCGTCAGGCGTATTACACGCTTTTCGGGTTTGAGGCTCCGGACTTTATTTCACGCAGAAAAATTTTGGAAGTGATGCACTTTGAAAACGGGAAACCGGTTTTCGGAGCACCGTTATTTCATTTCAAATACGATTCCACGGCACTGAAAATGCGAGACACCCTCAATCGTTTTTTTATGGAATACAAATGGGATGGCAATCCTATATTGAAATATGACAATGAGATGGAAGCGATTGTCTATTCTCATTTGGAGCCACCCAATCCAAAAGCGAAAGGCGCTTATTTTGCGTATGTGCCTGACGGCTCGTATGAAGGTTTCAAATGGCTGAAAGACCGTTGGCAATGGATTGAAAGAGTATTCTCGTTTGCTATAAATGAAAATGACAACCCTCCTATTCCTGCGCCTCTTTTCGGCACCCCAAAACGACAACCTGTGTTGCCGACAGAAATAGAAAAACCCATTCCAAGTAGGTAGAAAAAACCAGCACGTTCCCAATAAAAAAAGTCCCCTCGCCAAGGCGGGGGACTTTTCTATCTGTTTTATTTTCTTTTATGGCAAGATTCTCGCAATCATTCCGCGAACACCCATATCTACAACCATTTCCCCTTTAAACGGCTCGTATTTACCATCTGCCACTACTTTGGTCCATTCAAAACTTTTATTGATAGAAAGTGACATTTCAACAGTAACATCCGAAGTTTCATCGCCCGTAATCACCAACGAATTATTTTCAAACGGCCCTGTAACCAAACAAGATCCCGCAGGAATTGGAGAGGAGTTAAACAATGGATTTACTACGGTAGTCGCTCCCGCAGGTGCTTGACCTGTCGAAAGAACATTCACCGGATAAGGATAGGTACCTAAGCCTGAAAAGTTAACATTCGCGGTACCATACGTTTTGGTTGCCCAAAAACCTTGCAATTTATTGGCATTAATCGCTATCGTAGTGTCTTTCACTGTCAAGTTTTGAATGTAGGTATTGAACCCAATAAAACTCGATACATAACAAGGAAACTCTTGGGAAATTGTTCCGGTGTAATTAGTTCCAAGATAATTGTACGTAATGGTTGTATCAAAATACATTTGCACTTCGTATGCTTGATATGCCAACGATGCACGCAAGTATTGATATGTACCGGCAGCAACATCTTTCAACGGAATTTTGAAAAACACTTCTCCGTTATTCACTATTGTTTCTTGGGCAAAATCAATCGCTTTTGCAGGCGTTCCACCTGTTTCAACTTCTGCGGCTTTATACAAAACAGCTCCTGCGCCAACAGCGGTAAGCGGTGATTGAGAAAGCTCTATGTAATGCACGGAAATTCCCTTGAAGTCCGGAGTTTGCGCCTCGTGGTCAGCAGGCACGTCAGTCGGTTGCCCAAAACTGTTCAGACGCACTTGCGTGGAGTCCAACTTCATTTTAAAAATCAAATACGGTCCCTCTTCTTTTGGTTCTTTACAAGCACTCAAAAACAAGGACATTCCGCAGAGTACGATGAATATGTTTTTCATAATTGTTGTTTGTTTATTCTTCAAATGTATAAAATCCCATAAAAAAAGAAGTCCGGTACCTCAACCGGACTTCTCTAAACACCCTCGTTTAACCCTTAAAACCTAAAAGCAACCATAAGACGTCACCATAAATTCAAAGGTTGCACGCTGGATAAAAAATAATTTATCTCGCGTATTTAAACGCTTTTCCCGGATAGTACGCCATTGCGCCCAACTCTTCTTCAATACGAATCAATTGATTATACTTTGCAATACGGTCAGTGCGCGAAGCAGAACCCGTTTTAATTTGTCCGCAATTCAACGCTACTGCTAAGTCCGCAATTGTTACATCTTCCGTTTCGCCTGAGCGGTGGCTCATTATCGAAGTGTATGAATTATTTTTTGCCAAGTTCACGGCATTGATGGTTTCTGTAAGCGAACCAATTTGATTCACTTTTACCAAAATCGAGTTCGCGATATTATTGTCAATTCCTTTTGCAAGGCGTTGTACATTCGTTACAAATAAATCATCGCCCACCAACTGCACTTTGTCGCCCAATTTTTTCGTGAGGAGCTCCCAGCCTTTCCAATCGTCTTCTGCCATTCCATCTTCGATAGAGACAATCGGATATTTTTTCACCCAAGTCGCCCAATAATTCACCATTTCTTCTGAACTCAGTTTTTTGCCGTTCGATTTATGAAAATGGTACATCTTCGATTTTTCATCGTAAAACTCGGTAGTAGCCGCGTCCATAGCAATGGAAATATCTTTTCCGGGTTTAAATCCTGCCGTTTCAATGGCCGTCAAAACCGTTTCAATCGCTTCTTCGTTAGACGCAATGTTTGGTGCGAAACCGCCCTCATCGCCTACGTTGGTCGAGTAGCCTTTCTTTTTCAACACGGCTTTCAAATGATGAAACACCTCCGTTCCCATTTGCAAAGCTTCGCTGAATGTATCCGCATTGGTTGGTACAATCATAAATTCCTGAAAATCGATTTTATTATCTGCGTGTGAACCGCCATTCAGAATATTCATCAACGGCACAGGCAAGGTGTTGGCATTCACACCACCCACATAGCGATACAAACTCATTCCGGCTTCTTCCGCAGCCGCTTTTGCCACCGCCAGAGATACCGCTAAAATCGCGTTCGCGCCCAATTTCGCTTTATTCGGAGTGCCATCTATTTCCAACATAACCGTATCAATCAGGTTTTGCTCGAACACGGAAACGCCCACAATTTCTTTCGCAATAATTTTGTTCACGTTGTCCACCGCTTTCAAAACGCCTTTGCCGAGAAAAGTATTTTTCTTGCCATCACGCAATTCCACCGCTTCGTGCTTGCCCGTAGATGCTCCACTCGGAACAGCCGCGCGCCCGAAAGCGCCCGTGTTCGTCAAAATATCTACTTCTACCGTAGGATTTCCGCGTGAATCCAAAATTTGTCGTGCGTGAACGCTCGCAATTAAACTCATAGTCTTATGTTTTGTGGCGCGAAGATAAAATTTCTGTGAGATTGATTTTTCGGAATTTAAATCTGTGGATAAATCAAGTGTTCAGCAACTTGACCTTATTCCATAGAAAAGCGATATTCCCCTTCATACTCGTTTTTAACAAGATCGTTTTTTAGCTTCGTATTTGTAAGGCAATATAACGGAATGCGGAATTGTTGCCAACAAAGGAAAATTGAGACATCCACGTTGCCAATACCGATGAACGCAAAGCGACAAAACGTTATATACTAACCAGGAGATATGAATTATAATATTAAAATCACTTTATTGCTTTTTTTTATGGTATTTAGTTTTTTAGGATGCCAAACTATTCCTGACAAAGTATTGGCAGTTCGACCCTTTGACAAGGGGCGCTATCTAGGCAAATGGTATGAAATAGCGCGGTTCGATTTTCGGTTTGAAAAAAACCTTGACAATACCACCGCAAATTATTCTCTCAATTCTGACGGAAGCATTCGGGTTATTAACAGGGGATTCGACACGGTTAAGGGTAAATGGAAAGAAGCAATAGGAAAAGCAAAGTTCGTAGGTCAAGACTCGGTAGCCATGCTTAAAGTATCATTCTTTGGTCCGTTCTATGGAGGATATAATGTAATTGCTATTGATTCTGAGTACAAGTACTCCTTGGTTTGTGGAAATAGTTTAGACTATTTATGGATATTATCAAGAGAAATAACTATTCCGGAAGATATAAAAACCCAATATTTAGATTTGGCTAAAAGTTTAGGCTTTGAAGTAGAAAAGCTATTATGGATAAAACATGATAAATAATTGTCTGCATATATAACAGCCCTGCTATCACAAGTTCAGCGATAGCGTAACTTGAAACAATAAAAGGCAAGTTTGCAACTTGTACCTGCAATCACGCAAACATTAGCGCAACGTGCTCGTTTTTTCACACCCTTTCAAATTGGTCGAAAAAAACGAGCACATTGAGCCTGCCGAAACGCGGTCGTTGAGCGTAGCCGAAACGCGCAAGATTTGTAAACCTTGTCTGAAATAGTAGTTTCGCAAACAAAGAACGAACGAAACCTATTCGCGAATTACAAGCAGACCTAAAAGAACAATGACAGACAAGAACAGGGTTTGAACTTTACGACCTAATAAATTAACAAGAAAAACAAAAAATGAGTTTAATAGATACGGGCATAGAGAAAGGACTAATAAAGTTTGACGAAGACAAGAACTTCATCACTTATATTCATCAGGGAAAGAAACGTAACTACAATAACCCCGAAGAAAAAGTGCAAGCCGAAACTTTCCTGACTTTGGTTTTGATTTACGGCTATCCTGAAAACAGAATTAAACAGTTCATTCCTGTTCAAATGGGTTCCGAAACAAAGGAAGCCGACATTGCCGTTTATTCAGACGATAAATGTGAAGAAACCTACATTTTAGTTGAGTGCAAAAAAGAAGATTTAACCGACCAGCAGTTTAACATTGCCGTTGACCAAGCATACAGTTACGCAGTTGCCGAAGGTGCAAAATACGTTTGGACAACTTCACGCATCAAAAATCAGTATTACGAAGTTCCAGACAAGAAACCGAAAAGCAGAATTGAAATTCCCGACATTCCGCAATTTGGTATCAACAAACTTGCCCCTTACAAATATGTGAAAGGTGGCATTTCGCAAACCGACACAGACGACATAAATATTGTTGCAGAACCAGACCCGAATGTAAAACAGAAGTTTTTTGAACTTCAAGTTGTAAGCGAAAGCGAACTGACAAAGATTTTCATTCAATCGCATCAAGCACTTTGGGGCGGTGGACAAAGAAACCCAAGTGTTGCATTTGACGAATTGGATAAACTCATTTTCTGCAAAATTTGGGACGAGAAACACCCAAGAAAAATAGGCGAACCTTACGACTTTCAAATTTTCCGTGACGAAGACCCGGAAGATTTGCTAAAACGCATCAAGAAAATTTATGCAGTTGGTGAAAAAGAAGCACCCGAAGTTTTCAAAGACGGCATAACACTTACCGCACAAGAAACGCTGACCATTGTAAAATACTTTCAGCGTATCAACCTCAATAAAACCGACCTCGACAGCAAAGGCAAAGCCTTTGAGACTTTTATGGGCAGTTATTTCAGGGGCGACTTCGGGCAGTATTTTACACCAAGACCCATTGTAAAATTCATTGTGGACAGTTTGCCCATTACGCACAAAGCAAGAGTGCTTGATACTAGTTGCGGTAGTGGTGGCTTTTTGCTTTACGCTTTGGACAAAGTGAGAGAACAAGCCAACGAATTTTACGACCCCATCAAAGATGAAAAAGACCATTATAAATATTGGCACGACTTCGCAGAGAAAAACCTTTTTGGAATTGAGATAAACGACCAAATAGCCCGAACCGCCAAAATGAATATGATTATTCACGATGACGGACACACAAACGTAATTGCATCGGACGGACTTTTAAGCGATGTTGAAATGCAAGCCAAGTCGGGCAACAAAGAGTTTAAATACAATTCATTTGACTTTATTATTACCAATCCTCCATTTGGAAGTAGCATTAAGCAAACTGAAAAGGCATACTTAAATCAATATCAGTTAGGAAAGAAAGATGAAGATTGGTTAGCATTAAAGGCATTGAAATATGATACAAGAGACAGCCAAAGTACCGAAGTATTATTCTTAGAGCAGTGCCACAAGTTTTTAACCGAACACGGTTATTTGGCAGTGGTAATTCCTGACGGCATTCTTACCAATAGCAGTTTGCAATATGTGCGAGACAACCTTGAAGAAATGTATCGCATTGTTGCCGTTGTTTCAATGCCTCAAACAGCTTTTAGTGCCACAGGGGCAGGCGTGAAAAGTTCTGTTTTGTTTTTGCGTAAGCACAAGAACAAGCAAACCGAAAAAATCAACAACCAAAAGGCAAAACTGAAAGAAAAGGTAAAAACCAACAACAACTATATTGCTACTGTTGAGAAATGGGAAAAGGAAAAAGCTGATGCCATAAAGAAATTGGAAGCAGACGCAAAAGCCAAAAATCCAAAAGCCAACAAAAAGGAAATTACAGAAATGATTCAAGCCGATAAATCGGCTGTTCAATCTGCATTTACAGACAAAGTGAATTTGCTAAAGGAAGAATTGACCGAAAAATACTTTTTGGCAAAACAAACCGCTTTAGACGACTACCCTATTTTTATGGCAATTGCCGAAGATATTGGCTATGATGCCACAGGCAGAAGCACCGACAACAACGAGTTGATTGAAATAGGCAAAGAGTTATCAAAGTTTATTGCTCACATTAACAAGACAGAGAAGTGATGAGCAGTTATACTATTTCACCAACACTCAACAAAAACCGAGTTTTCATTTTGCAAAAAAGCGAATTGGAAAAACGCTTTGACCCACAGTTTTATATCAATAGAGTAAAAATCAAGAACTCTGTAAAACTTTCAACCCTTGTTAAGGTAAAAGGCGGAAAAAGAATACCCAAAGGCAAATACTATTCTGAAACACCAACAGAATATCAGTATTTGCGAGTTAGTGATATGCAAGATTTTGGTTTGATAAATTGGGACGGCTTAAAATTTATTCCAGAAGATGTTTACTACTTTTTAGAGAGATATAAAGTTCAAAAAGGTGATGTGATTATTTCAATTGCAGGAACAGTTGGGAAAACAGCATTAATCGAAAAAGAAATCAAAAACACTATTCTCACAGAAAACTGTGCAATTTTGGAAATACGAGACAAATCAAAGTTACTTCCAAAATATTTACATATCCTTTTAGAACTTTCAACTTCAAGAAGGCAAATTGAATTAGGTTTTATACAAACTACAATCCCTAAACTTGGCTTTGATAAAATTGAACAGTTGCAAATCCCTGAAATTCCTTCTATTGAAAAACAACTTGAAATCATTGCTTTTTATGATAAATCAATTGCCCAAAAGCAAAAGAACGAAGCAGAAGCCGACAAACTACTTTCAAGCATTGATGAGTATTTGTTGAAAGAATTAGGCATAAAACTACCCGAACCGCCTGAAAATACTCTGAAGAATAGAATGTTTAAAAGGACTTTATCGGACATTCAAAACAAACGAGTTGACCCGTTTTTTCATCAAGACAAATTTATAAACAATCTAATCGCTATTTCTAACGGAAAATATCCTGTTAAACAACTTCGTGAAATAATATCAGGTAATTTGACAAAAGGAAGTTTACCAAAGCAAGATGAAAAGGACGGAGAATGTTCAGTTGTTCAAATTAATTCAATTAATGCTGACGGAACAATTGCACTTGATGACTTGCTGACAGCGAAAAATATTTTCAGTAAACAACAGAAATTAAAAATTGGAGATGTTTTAGTTGTAATAACAGGAGCAACGATAGGCAAGATTGCTTTTTGGAATTATGAAGGAGATTATTTTTTAGGTGGTGACATTGTAAAGTTTCAAACAAACTCTTTATCGGACAACGCTTTTGTTTATCATTTCCTAAGATGCAGTTTAATGCAAACAGAAATTAAGAGAAACATTACGGGAGCAACAAATGGACATTTAGCACCAGAAGATATTTCACATTTACCAATTCCTGTTCCACCGCTTGACAAACAAAAAGAAATAGCGGAACACATTACAGACATCAGAAAACAAGCCCAACAACTCAAAGACAAGACAAACGAACTATTGAAAAAAGCGAGTGAAGAAATTGAAGGAATATTGTTGAATTAACCCAAATCGCGCGAGCATTAGTGAAGCGGTGCTCGTGTGTAAGTATAAACGTGCTCGTTTTTTTCACCCGTTTCAAAAACAAAAATGGCGGCTTTGAAAATCTCAGCCGCCATTTTTAATTTTTAATTCCCCTGCGGGTTTCTTGTTTTTCTCACACGCCTCCCTTCACGGTTACCTCTAAAATATCGCTGAACTGCCCGACTTCGGCATCGTTCAGCACATAAATGGCGCGGTATTTCCACAGCGCGCTTTGCCCCGCAGGTGGCAGGTCGTGATTGTCGGTAAAGTTCGGGCGAATGTCAATGGCGAGGAGTTGGAAGCCCGCGCCTCTATCCACCCAAATTTTCAGTCCTTTACTCTGCCCTTTCGTCCATTTGATAACGGGCGCGCCTGCTTCGTAGCCCAAACCGAGTATTGGTTTCCACGTGCTTGGGTCTTCGCTGATTTCATCGCCTATTATCCGCAGGTCGTCCCCGATGCTTTCCGTGTAGTTCGGGTTGGATTTAATTTGGTTTACGAGTTCGCGTATGCGCCCGAAAATATTGCCCTGAACGGTAGGCGGCACAGGCGGAATGGTCGGCAGCACAGGCTGCGGACCCAGCGGTTCGGTGCTTTCGCGCAGGCGGTTTTTGAAGGCGGTAAGCGCCTCTGCCGAGTTGCGGACGGCTTCCACCGCTACAATAGCTCCCACAAACACATCGCGTTCGTCCTCCAATGTGCTGATGGTGGTGGGGGAAATGCCGAGTACGACATCGTAGAGTTTTAACTTTTCTACAAAGTTGGCGAGCCAGACGGCTTTGCCCGAATCGCTGTACGGAAGATAGGATTGTCTTGCCATAGTTCTGATTTTTAAGTGATTAAATAAAAGAGTTTATGGTGTAGGAATGCTAAAAAATGGCTTGAAGTAACGGCTACTACGCACGGAGTAACGGCTACTACGCACGGAGTAACGGCTACTACGCACGGAG
>JAEYZB010000307.1 GCA_023428205.1 Bacteroidota bacterium
TGACACAGCAGGAAGTGATTTATATTCGGGATCAAATTGCAGAAAAAGAAAAAGAGATAGCTGTTTTTAAAAAAGCAGCAAACGCTATCGGCAAAGACATAAAGCTTACAGAAACAGAAATCGACAATCGAACCACAACGCTCAATGAGCTGAAGCGAAAGTACGCATTTGTGTTACAGCAGGTGTACAAAAACACCACGAACACAAGTAACAACAACTCGTTTATTGAGCAAAATTATTTGAGTCGAATTGCTGATTATCGAAAAGCACAAGCACGAGTAATTAAGGGGAATATTAATGAGTTGGAAAATAAAAAAACAGAACTCGAAGAAGATAAAAAAGAAACAGAAGCGCAATTAAAAGCACAAGCCGGATTGAAAAACAAACTGGAAACCGATAAAGAAAAAAAAGCGCAGGAAGTAGCGAAGCTCACAGAAAAAGAGAAAAAAACCAAAGAACAAATTGCGCTCAAAAACAAAGCCGCCCAACGACTCAACCAAACGATTCGAAAAATTATTGAAAAGGAAATCAAGATCGCGCGCGAAAAAGCAGCAGCATTAGCGGCTAAAAGCACGGCCAAATCGACAACTACCGTTATTAAAAAAGCACCTAAAGCAGACGAAGTCTATCTTTCACCTCAGGAAATGGCACTTTCAAACGACTTCTCTTCCAATCAAGGGCGTTTGCCGTGGCCCGTTTTAAAAGGCGCAATTGTCAGCAATTTCGGGCGACATGAGCACCCGAGCATCAAAGATATTTTCATTGAAAATAACGGCATTGATTTAAAAACCACTCCCGGAGCAAATGCCAGAGCCATTTTTGACGGAACAGTAGTAACCATTTTCAACCTGCCGACTACACAAAATTGTATTATGGTAAAACACGGAGCATATTTTTCGGTGTATTCAAACATTGTAAATACGTATGTCAAAACAGGCGACAAAGTTACCGCCAAACAAGCATTAGGAAGCATTTACACCGACCCGACAGATAATGCCACCAAACTGCACTTAGAAATTTGGAACGGCAAAGACAAGCTCAATCCCGCAACGTGGCTGGTAAAAGGGAATTAAAAAAATAAAACAAATTTCCACCTCGTTGAAACAATGCTAATTTTCGCCTAAATTAAAAACGCAATGCGGACAATTCTGACCCTGCTTATCCTTTTTTCGATTTCATACAGCCATGCACAAACAGGCTTTTCGGCTGTGAAAGACGAAGCGGTTGTACGTCAAAAATTCACAGAAATTCCGCAAAAAATAACAGCGATAAAAGCCTCTTTTACGCAAGAAAAAAACCTGAGCGCACTAGACGATAAATTGTTTTCAAAAGGCTTTTTTTACTTCCAAAAGGAAAACAAAGTTCGTTTGGAATACATCGCCCCCTTCAAGTATATTATGATAATGAACGAAGGAAAAATGCTGATAAAAGATGACGCTAAAAGCGCAAAAATGGATTTACGTTCCAATAAAATTTTTCAGTCGGTAAACCGCATTATGACAGATTGTGTACACGGCACCGCCCTAACAAATCCTGACTTTTCCACCAAAGTATTGGAAAGTACTTCTCAATACAAATTAGAAATGACCCCTACCGCCAAAGGCATGAAAGAGTTTTTTAGTGTAATCTATATTTTCATCGACAAGAACAACTATAGCCCTGCGCGCCTGGAATTGCACGAAAAATCGGGTGACAACACGATAATTTCTTTTGCTAACCGCGAACTCAATAAAACATTAGATGCGGCACTTTTTGCAGTTAAGTAATTTGGTTCTCCTGCTCGTTTTTTCGCACCATTTGTATGCGCAAAAACCGATTCAACCTCCGATAAAAAAATCGGCTCATTATTCGGCAAATATTGATTTTTACGGACATCATTTCAGTGGCATTTTAACTGTAAAGCCAACAGACACGATTAATACACGTTTGGTGTTTACGTCTGTCACAGGCTTCAAGTATTTTGACATACAAGTAGGAGACAGTGTGCAGATGATTTATTGCATTGAGCCATTACAACGAAAAAGCGTTTTGCACTTGCTGAAGGAAGATTTACCCTATTTGGTTCGCGTTACGCCCGATACAAAAGTCAAGAAGTGGGTAAAAAAAACGAGCATAACAAAGCTAAAATTCGCACCGCGCAAAAAATATTCCGTGATTTATTTTATTGAAAACTATAATGCCAAAAATGCCGAAAAAATCACCGTAAAGCATAGAGGTTTATTGGTAAAATACGTCTTTGAATTACTGAAAGAGTGAAAAAAAGTTCCACTTACAATCCACACCCTACTCCTTGCTCCTTTTTTTCTTACGTTTACACCGCAAAACAACAACTGAAAATGAAAGAATATTCTACACTGCTTACCGAAATCAACAACGGGATTTTGACAATCACCATTAATCGCGAAGACAAGCTAAACGCGCTAAACAAAGACGTAATAACGGATTTGGACAATGTGGTTGATGAATTTATTGCCGACAATTCGCTCTCCGGTGCAATTATCACCGGCAAAGGCAATAAAGCGTTTGTGGCGGGAGCTGACATTTCGGAGTTCAAAGGATTAAGCCAAGAACAAGCAATGACCTTGTCGAAACGCGGGCACGGTGTGTTCAATAAAATTGAGCAGTCGCCAAAACCGATTATCGCAGCGGTAAATGGATTTGCATTGGGTGGAGGATGTGAGTTGGCAATGGCTTGCCATTTGCGCATTGCCAGCGAAAACGCAAAATTCGGACAGCCCGAAGTAAAGTTGGGTTTGATTCCGGGCTATGGTGGAACACAACGCCTGGTACAATTAATCGGGAAAGGAAAAGCATTGGAATTGTTGCTCACAGCAGATACGATTGACGCCACCGAAGCACAAAAGCTCGGTTTAGCAAATCAAGTAGTACAAACAGTAGAATTGATAGAAAGCTGTCAAGCATTATTAAAGAAAATATCCGCACAAGCTCCTGTTGCCGTAGCAAAAGTAATTGAGTGCGTTCATGCACATTTCACCGATGGCATTGACGGTTTCAACACCGAAATAGAAGTGTTTGGCGAATGTGTGGCGACAGAAGATTTTGTAGAAGGCACTTCCGCTTTTTTGGAGAAACGCAAAGCAAATTTTCAAGGAAAATAAAAACTCAAATAAATGGAATTTAGAAAGGAAAAAGACACGATGGGCATTGTAGAAGTTCCGGCTCACGTGTATTGGGGTGCGCAAACACAGCGTTCAATTGACAACTTCAGAATCGCGCAGGACATCAACAAAATGCCAAAAGAAATTATTGCAGCATTTGCGTATTTGAAAAAAGCCGCTGCATTGACAAACGCAGAAGCGGGTGTTTTGCCGAAAGAAAAACGCGACATCATCGGACAAGTTTGTGATGAGATTTTAGCCGGAAAATTGAACGACCAGTTTCCGCTGGTGGTTTGGCAAACAGGCTCAGGCACACAAAGCAATATGAACGTAAATGAAGTGGT
>JAEYZB010000308.1 GCA_023428205.1 Bacteroidota bacterium
ACCTAATAAGGCATCCATTTTATCGAAAAATTCAGAAGAGTGAATGTGTTCCAATTGCTCGGCAATATTATGAACTTGCTCCCAACCAAAACCCATTTTTTCCACCAAAAACATTTCCGTAAGGCGATGCTTGCGAATTATCAATCCCGCTTCTTTCTTGCCTTTTTCCGTTAAGCGCAACGGCTTATAGCTTTCGTAATGAACCATTTTTTTTTCTGACAACCGTTTTATCATGCTATTTACGGTCGGCATTTTCAGCGCTAAGTGTTTACTTAAATCATTCACGCTCACCTCACCTTTTTCGTTAGCGAGATTATATAGTGCTTTTAGATAGTTTTCTTCTGTCAGTGAATTCACATAACAAGTGTACAAGAAATTTTTGAAATGCACGAAACATAACTCTTTGTTAAAGTTATCAAAGGATTAAACGATTTCTTGGTAATAGAATCAAAATGCTCATACTTTTGGAAAAGTAAAAACGACTATTTTTTAAAAACAAAAAAACAAAACGATGAAAAAATTAATGATGGCATTGGCATTCGCTGGTTTTTCGGTTGCGGTAAGCGCACAAGAAGCGGCAGCGTCTGTTGATCCGAATGCACCCGAAATCAAGTGGGAATCTACGTCTATTGACTATGGAACGGTTAAAAAAGGTGACGAAAGCAACGCTAACCGCGAATTTAAATTGACAAACACCGGAAAAACTCCGCTTATTTTGTCGTCTTGTCGCGGAAGTTGCGGATGTACAGTACCAACTTGTCCTACTGAGCCTATTTTACCAGGCAAAAGCGCGACCATTAAAGTTCACTATGATGTACATCGTGTTGGTCCTTTTACAAAAAACGTAACCGTGAACTCTAACGCGAAAACAGCAACTGAAACGTTGACTATCAAAGGAACCGTTATTGATGATGCGGTTACCACTTCAGGAACCGTAACGCCTGCTGCTCCTGCAAAATAACGATTAGATTAAATACTTATTCTGTAGAACCGCTCCCGAAAGAGAGCGGTTTTTTTATTTCCCTTTAAACTCCGGCTTACGTTTTTCTACAAAAGCCGCCATTCCTTCTTTTTGGTCTTCTGAAGCGAATGTGAGATAAAAGTTTTTGCGTTCGAATTGCAAGCCTTCGTCCAGCGTTGTTTCAAACGCTTTATTGACACTTTCTTTCGCAAGTTGAGTCGCGATAGGAGATTTTTGCGCAATTTGCTTTGCAAGGGAAATTGTTTCTTTAAGTAAAACTTCCACGGGAACCACTCGATTTATTAGTCCGGCTTGAAGCGCTTCATTTGCAGAAATAAACTTTCCGGTCAACACCAATTCCATTGCCAAGGCTTTACCGACTGCACGTGTCAAACGTTGTGTGCCGCCCGCACCAGGCATTGTGCCGATATTGATTTCGGGTTGCCCGAACTGCGCAGTTTCAGAAGCGATTATCATATCGCAGGTCATCATCAATTCGCAACCTCCGCCCAAAGCAAAACCTGAAACGGCAGCAATGATTGGTTTCTTCGTTTTTTTTATTTGATCCCACGTACTGAATTGATCAATACTTAACATCGAAATAGCGGTGGCGTTTGCCATTTGTTTAATGTCTGCTCCTGCGGCAAACACCTTTTCTCCTCCTGTCAAAATTATCACACGCACATTTTCGTCTTCATCTAACTCCCGCAATGCGTCTTTGATTTCTGTCATTACCTGACGGTTCAATGCGTTTAATTCTTTGGGGCGATTGATTTGAATAACAGCAATATGTTTTTCAATTTGCGGATTGATGATGATAAACTCCGGCATATCTTTTTGTTTGGGAGCGAATATAAAATTTCTTATTTCTCTGTTCATTCGCTGAAACCTTTTATCTGTTCGTTTGTTTTCTCTTCATTCTAATTATCTGTTTTTTATGTTCGCGGCCGTATGCTAAAAAAGATACCGCTTTTCATTTTGGGGCTTCTCATTTTTACGGCAACGATTGCCATGCTTCGCCCCTCTTTAGTCGTCCCTAAAGCTCTTGTTCGCAAAGAGTTAGAACAGCCAAATTCCAAATACTTTTCGTGGAAAGGCAATATGATTCATTATGTAGACGAAGGTCAGGGAATTCCTGTTTTAATGATTCACGGCTTTGGAGGCTCGCACTATAATTTTCAAAAACTCTCCGAGTTGATGAAAGATAAATATCGCGTCATTCGCGTGGATTTACCGGGATTTGGTTTGTCGGATTTTCCGAAAGACGAGCAAGATTATGCTACGATGTACCGTTCGTTTGTTGCGGATTTTGTAAATCGCCTAGAGATAGATTCTGTTTACGTTATGGGAAATTCTATGGGAGGAGGAATTGCTTGGCTATACACCCTCGACCATCCTGAAAAAGTAAAAGGACTCGTTCTTCTAGATGCATTTGGTTATGATGCAGAAGTTATCCGTAAAGAGGTGTTGCGTGGAGCGCGACTTAGTTTTTTATCTCCTTTCCTAAAAAAGGGATTGCCTATTACTATTTCTCGTAAAACTCAATTGCAATGCTATGAAGATGATAGCATGGTCAATGATGACGTGGTTAATCGCTCCAATCGTTTTTGGAATGCGGAAGGAAATATTGATGCGTTTTTATCGCTCGCGTCCTATTCCAATTTTCCAACGGAAGAAAACATCAAAAAAATTCTAACGCCAACCTTAATTGTTTGGGGAAAACAAGATGCAATCATTCCGGCAGAACACGCAACACACTTCCATCAGGATATCAAAAACAGCACCGTTGTTCTGCTTGATCATTGTGGTCATGTACCGATGGCCGAAAAGCCGGATAGCGTGTTGCAAGCATTTGTTTCTTTTGAAAAGTCTTTAAAATAAAAAAGCACAGGAGTTGTTCCTGTGCTTCTCAATTCCTATTGTGCTCGTTTTTTTAGACCACTTGTCTTTAATTATTTTGTTGCCGCTTCATAACGCGCAGAAACCTCTGCCCAGTTGATTTCGTTGAAAAACGCTGCGATATAATCCGGTCTACGATTTTGGTAGTGTAAATAATAGGCGTGTTCCCAAACGTCCATTCCCAAGATTGGTGTGCCTTTTACATCAGCCACATCCATTAACGGATTATCCTGATTTGGAGTAGAAGAAACCACTAATTTTTTATCTGCATTTACGCTAAGCCAAGCCCAACCTGAACCAAAACGTGTTGCTCCTGCTTTTGCAAAATCTTCTTTGAATTTTTCAAAACCGCCCAAATCTGCGTTGATTGCGTCAGCTAATTTTCCTGTTGGAGCGCCTCCAGCGTTTGGCGCCAGAATTTCCCAAAATAAAGAGTGGTTATAATGTCCGCCTCCGTTATTGCGAACAGCCGCAGGCAATTTTGAAATGTTAGCGCACAATTCTTCAAGCGATTTTCCTTCGTTTTCTGTTCCAACGAGAGCCGCGTTCAAATTGTTTACGTAAGCCGCATGGTGCTTATCGTGGTGAATTTCCATCGTTCTCGCGTCAATGTGCGGTTCGAGCGCATCAAATGCATACTTCAATGCCGGTAATGTGAATGCCATAGTTTGTAAATTTTAGAATGTGAAGGTAAAGACTTAATCGAGAATGGAAAATTGAAAGTAGAAAATTGAAAGTTTTTTAACCGAAGCAATGACTATTCTTATTTTGGGATTCTCTTTCCTTTAAAAAAGTTCGTCATCAGACTCGCACACTCGTGTTGTAAAAGACCTGTTTGCACTTCCGTTTTCGGGTGCAACAGTTTTGGGCTGATTGTGGAGTAGCCAAATTTTTCATCGCTTGCTGCGTACACAATTTTTCCGATACGCGCCCAGCGCAACGCGGCCGCACACATCGGACAAGGTT
>JAEYZB010000311.1 GCA_023428205.1 Bacteroidota bacterium
AAAATAGCAATGCAATTTCTTTACATTCTTACGCTGAATGAAAAATATCACGACTCGAATAATTGGACAGAAGAAACAAACACTCTGTTAGGTTTGCATTTCAATTATCTGAAAGACAACCATGAAAAGGGCGTGATGAAGCATGTTGGCAGAACTGATTTGCCATATGGCGATAACAGCCTGCATGGCTACGTTATTTTTGAAGCGGAAAACGAAGCTGCAGCACATTCAATTATGAACAACGACCCTGCTGTTTCAAGCGGAATAATGCGGGCGCAATTGTTACCTTATATAATTGTGTTTGGAAAATAATGGTTCTACTCTTCCTCATAGCTCACATTCAAATGAATGAATGCCGAGCGTGTAATACGAATAATTGGTGGAAGTAAAACGAGCATAATTGCCGAAGCGATAAGGAAGGCAACTAGCGCATTCATATCATACTTTAATACAAAAACTGCGAGAAAGGCAACGTCTGCAAGCAATAAAATCGGTGTACTAATCCACATTGCACCCAAATAAAATCCGGGTTCTATTTGAAAGTCCTGACCGCAATTCGGACAACGATCGGGCATTTCAAACATTCGGGAAAGATGGTAATGATTGGTGTCATTAAACAGATTTGCTTTTCGGCATTTCGGACATTTGCACCGCACTACGCTTTGTATCCAATTCATTATAAACCGTATTGTTCGAGCAATAGTTGCACATCCGAATCTTCTTGCAGTGAAGCGTCCATTTGAAACATAATTTCAATGTCTTCAGGATTCATTTCTAAAGCCGTTTGCAATGAAGCAAGCGCCTCTTGGCGCAGTCCGCTTTGAAACAAAAACACGCTATTGATAAAGTATAAATCAGCTGATTTCGGGAATAAACGCGCGGTAGAAAGCAAGGTATCTACACACATTGTTATATCTTCCAACCCAAAATAAGCCGAAGCCAAATTGATGTACAAAAGCTTATTGTTCGGGTCAATTTCAATCGCTCGTTTCAAGTGAAGAATGGCTGGCGCAGGATCTTCATTCATCAAATACGCATCAGCCACAGCCGCCAAATAATCGGGATTTTCTGGTGCAATTTTTAACGTACGTTCAAAGGCTTGTATCGCTTGTGCGTAGTTTTCTTCCGCCATATACGTTTCTCCTATTTTGTAAAACGCTTCATCGTACTCTGAATCAATCACCGTGGCTTTACGCAGATAATAACGTGTTTTTTGAAAGTCGCGCATTTGCTCGTAGCATTCAGCCACTTTGTAATACGTTTCTTTGTAAGGCTTATTAACCCGCATGGCTTCCATATATTGTTCCAACGCTTTCACAAAATCCTTTCGCTCAAAATAAATGTCGCCCGAAAAAATGTGCGCAGGATCGAAGCCCTCTTCAATAGCCGTAACGTAGCTGAACGCCTCCAACGCATCGTCCGTTTTATCCAAATTGTAAAGCGCATGTCCAAGATTGAACCACGCCAAATAATTGTACGGATATTTGTCTACCAAGGCCTGATGAAATTTTTCGCTTTCAGCAAAGCGTTCCGTAATTTCCACCGAAAACCACAAGCGATTCAAGGCTTCCTCATTTTGTGGATCCGCAATCACGGCTTGCTTCAAATTTTCCATGACCGATGGATACAATTCCAAATCTTCATACACATCGGCACGTAACAAATATACATCCGTTTTATCTTCCGGCAACTCAGCTAACGGTAGTGCCTTTGCCAATTCCTCCAGTGCATCGTTGTGTTTACCTGTCCACAAATAAATATCAGCACGAATCAGATAAATCGTGAGTTCTGTTGCGTCCAATGTTTCCGCCAATTCCAACGAGCGAAGAGCTTCTTCAAAATGATTTTGCTCTGCGAGTGATTCCGCTTTCAGAATAAAGAAACCTGGTGAAAATGGATAACGTTCGAGCGCAGAATTTGCTACCGAAACGGCACGCTTAAACTCGCGGTTTTCCTGATAAAACTGAATGATTCGTTCGTAACTATCTTCATCTAAAACTAAAGACTTTTCGTCCTTTTGGGCTTGTTCATATTGTTGAACCAAGCCGACAATATCGCTAAGCGACATCTCATCAAATTCATCTTCTGCCCAATCTTCCATAACACTATTGTTTTAAGAGGTGAACGAATGATTGCTTTCGCAATAATTCAAATGTAGTTTGGCTTTTTGGTTTCAACAATTTTACTTTTCAACACCCTTGGGCGGAATGAAAATATTAAAGCCAACGTTGAAAAGAAAACCATTGGTTTTAGGCAATTCTGTCCCTGTTCCTGAAAAATTTTTATTCGTATATGCTTTGGAGTACGAGCCTCCGTACATGGGCGTAAGTGCAACAGCCACAGACTTGGTCACAAAAAATGATATACCCGCTCCGGCATTCCAGGTCGCCCCAATGGTCGAACTGGGATTATTCAAAACAAGTAACTGTTCATATTTCGTTTCGTTCGTCCCTATGCTAAATGAAGCATTTATCATAAAATGGGCATAAATTTTATTGGTAATTCTTAAATAGTAACGCAATTCAGGTCCAATATTGAATGAATGTGATACACTATGAGCCTTCCCAAGAAAATCCTGCCAATTATTTGTCGAATACGCATATCCTGTTTGTCCACCAATCATAAAATTTTTCACAACGAAATATCCGCCATTAGGATATATAGATAATCCGAAGTTGCTTGTCTTTTGGTTATTTTGAGAGAGGGACAAATAGCGTATTGCTCCCGAACCGCCAACGGCAACAGTCCCTTTTTCAATTTGGGCAAACGACTGTGTCGTAACAACCAATAATAAAATTACAATTAGACCGCGTACTTTCATTGTACTCATTTTTTACACAAAACTATCAAACCTATTGCCCGTTTACCTGAAGAACCTTTTCTAATTCTGCTTCTTCAATCAAACAAAAATTTCGCCACACTTCTTTACCGTTTTTATACAATATCAAAAGTGGGATTTGATCAATATGCATTTTGTCGGCAAGCGTGCTGTTTTCGTCAATATCCAATTCGAATAGTTCGACTTTCTGCTCGTTTTTTTCAACCACTTTATGAACTATCGGTTTTAGTTTTTTGCAAGGACCACACCACACCGCATTAAAATCCACCAACACCAACTTCTCTTTAGTCACCGAAGCTAAATAATTGTCCATTGAAA
>JAEYZB010000024.1 GCA_023428205.1 Bacteroidota bacterium
GCTGAATGGATCAAAACCAAATGGGCTGTTGCTTCTACGCTGTTGCTGCGCTTGCTGCTGCACCGCACCGGTTACGGTTATCGTAAGTTCATTCGATTCGACTTCCGCGCCACTGATATTAATTTTGGCTTTCCCGATTTTAAATGTCCCTTCTTTTTTCGGACGAAGAATAAATGAATACGAAACCGACTGTGTCATGGAGCCGTTTGCAAATTGCATGCTCTGCGAAGTGTTTGGTCCGCTGAGCACCTGAAAATCGTTCAGATTGGGCACTTGCAGGTTTTTTCCACTTCCGTTTTCAATGGTAAAGGTCAGCTGAAAGTTTTGATTAACGGGAATGCTTTTCGTGTTTAGTGAAGCATAAAAGGTTGTCTGCGCCCACACAGAAACTGTGAGCAATACGAAGACACTAACTAACAACCGTTTTTGCATAAGGGAGGCAAAGATGAATGAAGCATAATGAAAACACAAGAGCCACAGCGAATTGTTAATATTTTTTTGCTAAAGAATGAGAGAAGAAAGGTTAAAGAGGAGAATAAAACCAAAATGGGTTAAAAAAACGAGGAGGAATGGGACACAAAGTCCATAAAGCATAAAATTAGGAGGGAGCATTTAGTTCGTACTTTATAAACGTATTGCTTTCAACTTTTAACTGAATGAAATGGTTGCAAAAAACGAGCAGGTTAGGCATTATCTTATCGTCAAATTGCCAAATTGTCTAATTAGTATATATTCGCACCCTATTTTTAAAACAATAATAAAATACAAAACTAAAGTATGGACAGTTTGATTTACATTCTTCCTGTGTTCGGAGTCGTGGCGTTGATTTATATGGCGATTTTATCGTCTTGGGTCACCAAACAGCCAACGGGCGATGAAAAAATGCAAGGTATCGCGAAAAATATTGCTGATGGCGCAATGGCGTTTTTGAAAGCTGAATACCGCTTGCTTGCGATATTTGTGGTGATTGCCGGCACAGCTCTCGGCATTCTTTCGCAAGTGCCGAAAGTTGCATCACACTCGCATATTTTGATTGTGGCGGCATTCGTTATCGGTTCATTTTTCTCAGCTTTAGCGGGATTTATTGGTATGAAAATCGCTACAAAAGCAAACGTACGTACGACTAACGCAGCTAAAACTTCCTTGGCGCAAGCGTTGAAAGTTTCATTTGCCGGAGGAACGGTAATGGGCTTGGGTGTTGCCGGTTTAGCAGTTTTCGGTTTGACGCTTTTGTTCATCATCTTCTTCAAATTGTTTGTGGTTGGCGGAGTATATGATTATGAAACCATGACAAAAACATTGGAGGTTTTAGCAGGCTTTTCACTCGGTGCAGAATCGATAGCATTGTTTGCGCGTGTTGGTGGCGGTATATATACTAAAGCGGCTGACGTAGGTGCAGACTTAGTAGGAAAAGTGGAAGCCGGAATTCCTGAAGATGATCCGCGCAACCCGGCAACGATAGCCGATAACGTAGGAGATAACGTGGGTGACGTGGCCGGAATGGGTGCCGATTTGTTCGGCTCGTATGTAGCGACTGTTTTGGCAGCTATGGTGTTGGGAAATTATATCATTCACGAAAATGGTTCTGAGGCATTCGGTTTTGGCGGTATCGCTCCAATCGTTTTGCCGATGCTGATTGCCGGATTGGGAATCGTATTTTCTATTGTCGGAACCTTCTTTGTAAGCATTAAAGATGATAAAGGAAATGTACAACAGGCGTTGAATTTGGGTAACTGGGTTTCAATGGGATTGACCATTGTGGCTTCTTATTTTGTTATTAAATGGTTATTGCCGGAAACAATGAAAATGGCGTTTTTCGGTGAAGGCGTAAAAGATATTTCAAGTTTGAATGTGTTTATCTCCGTGATTATCGGAATGGTTGTTGGTGCAGCAATTTCTTCTATCACAGAATACTACACTGCTTTGGGTACAAAACCAATTTTGAACATTGTACAACAGTCGGCAACAGGCGCAGCGACTAACATTATCGCAGGCCTTTCTACGGGAATGATGAGTACCGCATTGCCGGTGATTTTGTTTGCTGTGGCGATTTTTAGTTCTTATCATTTTGCCGGTTTCTATGGTGTTTCTATCGCTGCTGCGGCTATGATGGCAACCACCGCTATGCAATTGGCGATTGACGCGTTTGGTCCAATTGCGGACAACGCAGGCGGGATTGCAGAAATGGCAGGTTTACCGGAAGAAGTTCGCGGAAGAACAGATGTTTTGGATTCAGTAGGAAACACGACTGCTGCGATTGGAAAAGGTTTTGCGATTGCTTCGGCTGCATTGACAGCTTTGGCATTATTCGCAGCTTATGTGACATTCACAGGCATAGATGGTATCAATATATTTAAAGCGAACGTGCTTGCTGCTTTGTTTGTAGGTGCAATGATTCCTGTGGTATTTTCTGCTTTAGCGATGAGTGCTGTGGGACGTGCGGCAATGGATATGGTAAACGAAGTGCGCAGACAGTTTCGCGAAATTCCGGGTATTTTGGAAGGTACCGGTAAACCGGAATACGACAAATGTGTGGAAATTTCTACCAAAGCGGCTTTGCGTGAAATGTTGTTGCCGGGAGCAATTACCATTATTACTCCGATTTTGATTGGAGTCGTAATGGGTGCGGAGTGTTTGGGTGCGTATATGGCAGGGGTAACCGTTTCGGGAGTACTTTGGGCGATTTTCCAAAACAACGCAGGCGGTGCTTGGGATAACGCAAAAAAATCGTTTGAAAAAGGAGTGGACATCAACGTCAATGGTAAAGTAGAGAAATTTTTTAAAAAATCTGAACCGCACAAAGCAGCAGTAGTTGGCGACACGGTAGGTGATCCTTTCAAAGACACTTCAGGCCCGTCAATGAATATTTTGATTAAGTTGACTTCGTTGGTTGGTTTAGCGATTGCGCCACTGATTGCAGTTGAACGGGCAACCATTATAGAAGAAGAACAAACTATCGTAATTGAAGAAGTGAGTGATGTTGTAGCGGCTACAGATAGTGCTGCGGCATTGCCTGCGGATACTACGACTTACGTAAAATAATCATTGTTTTAGGGAAGGCAATTTGTTTTTCCCTAAAATATTCCTATTATTGCACTCGAATTGGTGAAGGGGGACGTGGTTGTCCCCCTTCGTGTTTTTCAAAATATGGAATTAAAAGGGCAAATAGCAGAATGGTTGGCTCCAATGTTGGAGGAGCAAAACTTATTCTTGGTGGACGTGAAACAAAGCGGTAAAAAGATTGAAATTTTTGCCGATGGCGATAATGGAATCACCATTAGCCAATGTGCCGCGCTGTCGCGTTTGGCGGAAAGCCATCTGGATGGTTCAGGTTTAGTGAGTGATGATTATGAATTAGACGTTTCATCACCCGGAATGACCAGTCCATTAAAGCTGCCACGCCAGTACAAACGCAGAATCGGACAAACGTTCGACATTGTGAAAACGGACGGAACGGCCTTGGAGGGAATTTTGGAAAGTGTAAATGATGATTTCATTATGCTGAAAAGCATTCCGAAAGCGGTGAAAAAAACGAGCAAGAAAAAGCCGATAGAAGCTCAAGAGGAAGTTAAAACGTTTGAACTGAAATACAGCGAAATTAAAAAGGCAACATTGCAGTTCAAATGGTAGAAAAAAACGCGGTGCATTGAGTGTACCGAAATAAACAGGATATAATTTAAAAACATAAAAATTCAATCATCTTCAAATCGTAAAAATTATGAACAGTTTAGAACTGATAGACTCGTTTAGCGAATTCAAAACATTCAAAAATATTGACCGCGCTACTATGCTG
>JAEYZB010000089.1 GCA_023428205.1 Bacteroidota bacterium
TTCGTCCACTTCGTTTGGCGCAAAAAAGTTCGTAATGTTTTCAATTCGCATTCTCGCAAAAGCTACATTTTGTTGATTGCTTTCCAATGCTTGCTTTGCGCCCGTAAAAATCCGCGCACCTTTGTAGTCAATGCCGATGAAGTTTCTGTCAGGATATTTTTGCGCGAGATTCACCGTGTATTCGCCCTTGCCACACGCCAGTTCCAAGGTGATAGGCAGCTCGTTTTTTAGCACCATTTCATTCCACTTTCCTTTTACCGCCAACGGTTTTTCTTCGCTGTCATATAAAAACGGTTCGCGAAAATCGTGGTTTTGATACACGTTCGTGAATGTGCCGATTGTGGCAATTTTTTTCTGTTTTTCTTTTCTTCCGCCCATAACGGGCGCAAAGAAACTAAAAACTAAAAATTAAAAGTGAAAAATTGGCCGTTGAGCATAGTCGAAACGACTATTTGATGACGTAGTTTTTCCCTTCTTCTGCGAGATAGGTTTCAGAAAAAACTTCGCGGGCTTCGTTCAGCAGTACCTCCAGGTTTTCGTAGCGGGCAGAATAATGCCCGATGATAAGCTGTCCTGCTCCTGCGAGTTTCGCAATGGTAGCGGCTTCGCGGGTGGTGGAGTGAAAGGTTTCCACTGCGCGAAAAGCGTGTTCGTGCGAAAAAGTGGCTTCATGATACAATACGGAAACGCCTTTAAGTTGTTTCGCCATTTTTTCATTGTAAATGGTATCGCTGCAATACGCATAACTAAGAGGAGGGTCGGGGTCTGCTGTCAAAATTTTATTAGGAATCACTGTTCCGCTTCCGTCAATGTAATCTGCGCCTTGTTTTATTTTCACGAGTTCTGTCACCGGAATTTGATTTTCTGCAATTTTTTCCGGTAAAATTTTACGTAATCCTTGTTTCTCTCTGAACAAAAATCCTGTAGTCGGAATGCGGTGAACCAGCGGAATGGTTTCTACTGATAAATAGGGGCTGTCAAAAATTATTTCGGGACGGTCGGCATTCACATGATGAAAGTGAATTTCATATTTCAAGGTAGTGGCTGTAGCGCGAAAATGCGCATTTACAATTTCTTCTATTGCTTGGTTTCCGTAAATGTGTAAAGGCGTTTCGCGGTAGTTCAGGTTAAATGCAGAAATCAGACCCATTAATCCAAAAAAATGATCGCCATGCATGTGTGAAATAAAAATGTGATCCAGCTTTGCTCTGCGAATGTTGAATTTCGCCATTTGCAGTTGTGTGCCTTCGCCACAATCTATCAGGAATCCGTGCCCGTTGTAATTCAGGAAATGACTGCTTGGGTGGCGATTGTAGGCGGGAATTGCCCCGCTGCAGCCCAATATTGTCAAGTCAAATAGCATAGCGAATTAATTGCGTAGATCGCGTTCCAACTCTTCCATCATCACATAATCAATGGCTTCGGAAAGCGTAGGAACAATGGTTAAAACTGCTTCTAATTGTGAAAGTTTGATGAGTTTTTGTACGGGCTGAGTAATATTTGTCGGAACAAAGTTGCCATTGGAATTTGTGGATAGTTTATTGCCTACCAACAAGGCGCTTAAGCCCGAGGAGTCGATGTACTGCACGTTCACCAAATCCAAAATAATGTTTTTGAAGCCTTCATGATTCAATTGACTCATTGTCGCTTTCAGTTCTGGAGCATGAGAGCTCAATAGTTTATCTCCGACAACACGGACAATTCCGAAGCGCTCTCGTTTATCAATCTCAAATAACATAGCTACACTATTTTACGTTTCATTCCAAAAGTAACATTAAAAAAATAAGACCCAACTTTCCGGGACAAAATTTTCCTACACATCCAGGTAATCGGCATCGGCATTTACCGGAATTTCCATAAGACGCGCGACACTTTCCTCGATTCCTAAATTATTGTAAACGACAGCATAGATTTCTTGTAGCAGTGGAGCATGAACGCCCACATGGTCGGCAATCAGTTTCGCAATTTTTAAAGTACGAACGCCTTCCGCTATTTCGGTCATTGAAGCTAAAATATCCTCCAGTTTTTCCCCTTTTGCCAAACGGTAACCTACCATGAAGTTTCGCGATTGTGAAGAGCCACAGGTCGCCACCAAATCGCCAATTCCTGCAATTCCCAAAAATGCTTTTTTGTCTGCGCCTAAAGCTTTGCCTATGCGAATCATGTCGCCAATGCCACGGGAAATAAGCCACGCTTTGGTGTTGCCTCCATAGCCCACACCTTCCATCATTCCGGCTGCAAGAGCGATGTAATTTTTCAGTACACCAGCAAGCTCTACCCCCAGCAAATCTTTGCTGCCATACACCTGAAAGCGGCTGCTTTTCAGCATCGCCTTTCCTTCGCGTACTACTTCGTCAAAGCGGCTTGCGATAACCGTTGCGGCAGGTTGATGTGCAGCAATCTCAGCCGCCAAATTAGGACCTGCCAAGCAGCCGATTCGCGCCACCGGGGTTGCTTCTGCAATCAGCTGGCTCATCGGTTTTATGTCTTTCAGGTTTATTGTTTTCGCGTCTGCGGTGTCAATGTCAAAATTACAATGAAGTCCTTTCGTAGCATGAATCACTAAATGGTCGGGGCGCAGAAAAGGGGAAAAATCCGTAATCATTTGCTTGAATTGCGCAGAGGGAACAACAGGGATTATCAAATAACTCTTTTCGGTAATTTCTTCAATGGAATCGGTGATAATAATATTCGGATGTGAGGCAGTATCTTTGTTTTTCCCTTGCAAAAGTGTTTCCTTATTTCTTGCATAGAGATATACCTTTCCGTTTTCGGCCAACAAATTGGAAACAGCCGTGCCGAAACTGCCCGCACCAATCACTCCCACAATTTTTTCCTTCATAAAAGTAAACCTACATAAAAATATTTCATTCGGAAGCCCGCCATTAATTCCTAAATAATTCGTGCGAAAAATTCTGCATAATTTGGAATGAAAAACTATGTTTAACGCATAAAACAACAACGATGGCAAAAATTGAAACTGCGCTTACGAAAATGCTTGGCATAGATTATCCGATAATCATGGCTCCGATGTTTTTGGTTTCTACACCTAAAATGGTGATTGAAGCCTGTAATGCCGGAATAGCAGGCTCCATTCCTGCATTGAATTATCGCACTGATGAGGAGTTTCGAAAGGCCTTAGATGAAATAAAAGCCGGCACGGATAAACCGTTTGGTATAAATATTATTACCAATAAGTCGAACGTTAGAATGCGTGAGCAACTGGACACGTGCAAAGAGTATAAAGTCGGTTTTATTATTACATCACTTGGTTCTCCGGAAACAGTAATTAACGAATGTAAGCCGCTTGGTATAAAAGTTTTTGCCGATGTAGTCGATTTAGATTACTCTCTGAAAGTGGAGGCGCTTGGTGCTGATGCGTTGATTGCCGTGAACAATGAAGCGGGTGGACATGCGGGTAATTTGTCACCGGAAGAAATTATTCCGTTGTTGGTAAAGCATTGTAAAATTCCGGTGATTTCTGCAGGCGGTGTGGGAGATAGAAAAACAATGCAACGAATGTTAGACTTGGGAGCAAGCGGTGTTTCTGTCGGCAGTCCTTTTATTGCAACAATTGAAGCGCCCGTTTCTCATGAATATAAGCAAGCTTGTGTGGACTACGGCAAAAAAGATATTGTGCGAACGACTAAACTTTCAGGAACGCCTTGTACTATAATCAATACTCCTTATGTACAGAAAGTGGGTTTGGAACAAAATTGGTTTGAACGCGCGCTGGCAAAGAACAAAAAGATGAAAAAGTACATCAAAATGCTGACGTTCTACAAAGGAATGAGAATGCTAGAAAAGGCGGCATTTTCAGCTACGTACCAAACGATGTGGTGCGCAGGGCAAAGCATTGAGTTCGTTCACGGAATAAAGCCGGTGAAAGAAGTGGTGAGTGATTTGGTAAGAGAATAATTACCACTTCA
>JAEYZB010000171.1 GCA_023428205.1 Bacteroidota bacterium
GTGTGATTGTATGTAATTAATTAGCTCCATAGGTAAAAGCGCTGCAAAAGTAGAAAAAAATAGCCTTGCAGCATCTTCGCTACGGAGCGACAGATTTATAAACGGCTATATATTGAAACAAAGTTCCCGCCAACACAAACAAATGCCAAATGCTGTGCTGAAATGTAAGCTTATGCCATTTATAAAATATAACGCCAAACGTATAGGCTAATCCACCCGCCACTATCCAACCCAAAATATCAATCGGCAAATTGGCGTAAAGCGGTTTAATAATAAAGACAGCCATCCAGCCCAATAAAATATAAATAGCGGTTGAAGTTCTGTCGTATTTACCGGTAAAGAAAATTTTAAGTACGCTGCCTCCTAATATCAGCAACCACATAATGCTTAAAAAGATAATGGCAGTCTGATAGTCGGCATACGTTAAAACAATAGGAGTGTAGGTGCCGCCAATCAAAAAAAAGATGCTGATATGATCCCACACTCTCAAAATCTTTTTTGTCTTTGGCCTGCTCACAATGTGATAGGCTGTAGAAGAAAGATACGCCATTAAAAAGCCAAATGAGAAAACCGTCACCGCAAACAGTATCAGCGGAGTTCCGTTGAATGCGGCTTTCGATATGAGTAGAGGAACTAAAATAACCGCTAATAAAACTCCGATACCATGAGTCAATGCGTTAGCCATTTCTTCTTTTCTGCTTTGAATCTTGTGTTCCATAATTTATCTTTTAATGAACAAATTTAGGGATTCACATCTTAAAAGCGTTTGACTTAAATCAAAAAATAAAGGACGCACAAGATGTGGTCTGATAAAGATAAGTTCTGTTGGTTTCATATAGTTCAATACACATTTTTTTAAACGCTGTTTAGATAGTCTTACTGTCAAATTACATAAATCGCACTTCATAACCTTATCATAACACAGGCGTCATATTTCGGTCGTATTGCCGTAATACTTTTGCGGCACAATTTAGAAACGATGCGCTTACTTATTTCTTGCTTTTTATTTCTTACAACCACAGTGGCTACTGCTCAAAAAGGAACAATATCCGGAAAAGTAGTTGATGCTAAAACGGGCGAGACATTGATTGGGGTTTCCGTGATAGTAGAAAACGTGCATCCGATTCAAGGAGCTGTTACGGATTTTGATGGAAATTTTGTAATCCCTGATGTAACGGCAGGTAAACATAAGGTAACATTGAGGTATGTCGGGTATGCTCCGAAAACACTTGAAAATGTGGAAGTTCCCGTAGCGGGAGTGGTAACCCTCAATACGATATTGGAAACGGGCGACACAAAATTAAAAGAAGTAGAAATTACGGCTAAAGCGAGTCGTGAAACACAAAGCGCAATTTTTGTGATGCAGAAAAACAGCAGTATTATTCAAAGCGGAATTTCGAGTGAAGACATGAAACGTAGTCCGGATCGAAGTAGTAGCGAAGTGTTACGCAGAGTGAGCGGAGCAACGATTCAGGATGGAAAATTTGCGGTGATTCGCGGATTGGCTGATCGCTACAATATGGCTCTTTTGAATAATGCGATTTTACCTGCCACAGAACCTGACCGCAAAGCGTTTGCCTTTGATATTTTCCCATCAAACATTTTGGATAACATTATCATCATGAAAACGGCACAGCCTGACCTTCCGAGCGAGTGGGCGGGTGGTTTGATACAGCTCAATACGCGCGACATTCCTGAAAAAAGTTTTTTCAATATTACGATTGGACAAACATTTACAGAGCAATCTACCTTTATACCGTATTACTCTTATGAAGGAAGCAAAACGGATTTTTTAGGATTTGATAATGGTACGCGCATATTGCCCAAAAACTTTCCTTCAGCATTGGAGTTTAATAACAAAACATCAGACGTGCAACGCAGACAGTTAGGGACTTCACTATTGGATAAAAGCTGGGGCGTGAATAAAAATAAATTGGCGTATCCGGGGCAAAGTTTGCAACTGAGCGGTGGCTATGCGTGGCGTGGAAAAGATGTGCAGTTTGGAGCAATAGCGGCACTTTCGTACGGCAATAATTTGCGCTACACTTCGGCTACGCGAAACCGACAAGATGGTGACGGATCACCTTATTTATCGTATCAAGATAAAATTTACAATAACTCTGTAACATCGGCTTTAATTGGAAATTTCAGTGTGGTGATAAAAAATAAGCATCGCATTTCATGGAAAAACGCCTATACTATCAACTCTGATGACAATACAGTGCAACGAAGCGGAGTGAGTTATTTTTCAAGCGTGGAAACGAAACGCACGAATTTAGAATTTATCAGTTCCCGAGTTTATTCTACTACACTTTCGGGCGAGCACGTTTTCGGAAAAAAAGAATTTAAACTTCGCTGGAATGGAGGTTTGGTGCTGATGAACCGCGACCAGCCGCAAACAAGACGCTATTCGTATGACCGTATGTATAATGCAGATTCGGCAGGTGCGCCAAACACCAATACGGCACCGTTTTTACTGAACTTGCCGAAAACCGGTTCAGATCCGAAATACGGAGCGATGTTTTATAGTAAACTTTCCGAAAGAATTTATAACGCTTCTGTTGATTTTACGGCACCATTTAAAATAGGCAGTAAAAAACAACTATTCAAAACAGGCGTGTATTATCAAAATCGTAGCCGTGACTTTGAAGCGCGAAATCTGTATGTGCGCAAGGTGGCAACATTCAAAGATTCGGTATTGGCATTGCCGGTTGATGCCATAATCAACAGTGCGAATATGGAAAGCGGAGCAATTAAATTGGAGCAGGTTGCTTTTCCCACCGACCAATATCACGCAGTTTCTAACACTTACGCGGCTTATGTGATGATGGAAAATACCGCCTCGCATTGGTTCAAAGCTGTGTGGGGTTTCCGTTTTGAATATTTTACACAAACATTGCGAACAGCAAATAAATATACCATTGATTTTGTAGAAAATCCTGATGGAAGTGTTACGCAAACGGGACGTTTTATAGATACTTCATACACTAAAAATTATTTTTCCGGAGCGTATAAAACAGATTCAAACGGAGGCAATGTAAAACCGCTTTTCCCGTTGTTGCCATCAGTGAATTTGATTTTCAAACTGAATGAAAATATGAATTTCCGTACATCGTATTCGCAAAGTATGAGTCGCCCTGAATTTCGCGAGGTCGCACCATTTCGCTATTACGATTTTGTGAATGAATTTGAATTGATTGGGAATGAAAACTTGTTGCAGACCTTTATCCATAATGCCGATTTGCGCTACGAATGGTTTATGGGCAAAGGACAAGTGGTGAACGCCAGTGTGTTTTACAAACGATTTACAAATACGATTGAGTTAGCCGCAAAATCAGGCGGTGGCGTGGATGTGTATCAATACTCCAATGCAGAGAAAGCTGATTTGATAGGAGCAGAGTTGGAGGTGCGTAAAAATTTTGCATTTATCACACCAAAGTTGGAAGATTTAGCATTCACCGCAAACTTGGCATACATCTATTCGCAAGTGGATTTGACGAATGTAAAAAATACACCTGCCGATGAAATGAAACGCCCGATGCAAGGACAGTCGCCATACATTATCAATTTAGGATTGAGTTATCAAAACCGGAAAATCGGTTTTGGCGCAAACCTACTTTACAATCAAACAGGCGACCGTTTATATGCTACGGGAATTTCGGGAAATCCCGCGTGGTATGAACATTGGCGACCATTATTGGATTTGCAAATCAGTCAGAAATTTTGGAAAGATCGATTTACTGTTCGTTTGACATGCAGCGATTTAATTGCGAAGCCGACTATTTTCTATCAAAACGTTGGTGAGTTGGGCAAAAATCGGGAATACAATAAAGGCAAAGACTATATTGTTCGTCAGGTGAATAATTACCGCTCGTACTTTTTACAATTAAGTTTTGCGTTTTAACGGTACTTTAAGTGGGTGAAAAAAACGAGCAGCTTACTTCGTTGTTGCGGGTTTGCGACTTTGTTTTCTGAAATCCCAAGGTGCAATAGGATTTTTCTCTATCCATAACCCTCTTTTCTTTGCGCGAGCTTCGCGTTCTAAATCTACGTAGTCCTTGCGTTTGGAGTATTTGTAGTTCCATGCGAAACCCGCTTTCACCAATTCTCGATTCACATTGATATTGCCGACATAAACTGTTCCGAGTATGCGTTTGTATCGGTCAAGTTTGCCGTTTCCGGTATATATTTTCACGTGTTTCCCGAAACATAAGTTTGAAGTAAATTCTTTTGCCTTCGCGCCAAAGGCTTGTTTCTTTTCAGGGCAATCAATATCCACCAGGCGAATGGTTGTTGCCTCTTTCCCAATAAGAACCACAATCGTATCACCATCTTTCACACCAATTACTTTTCCTGTGAGTGGAGGAATGGTGGCCGATATAATCCCTGCTATTATGCAAAGGGCAAGAAAAATTTTTGCGAATTTCATTTTGCGTTTTCCGCGAAAAACTGTTTTTGAAAAATCAGTATAATCGCAAAACTCACGGTGATAGCTGCATCAGCTATATTGAAAATCGGGCGAAAAAACTCAAAGTATTCACCGCCCCAAACCGGCACCCAATCAGGGAATTGCCCTTGGATAAGCGGGAAATACAACATGTCAAC
>JAEYZB010000182.1 GCA_023428205.1 Bacteroidota bacterium
ACCTAAGGCAGCAGAGGTCGTTTTCGTAATGAAAATCAACATCGGAATCAGAATCGGAAAACCCAACACCGCCACCAGCGTGTTGTCGCTTCGGGCTTTCAGCGCAATGGCGCTCATCAGCGTAAACAAAATAGAATAGCTGATTGCACCAAGCAGCATAATTTCAAAAAACAGCAGCGAATTTTGTACAGGATTTGAAATCATCAGCATAAAAATCAATCCGCTGACAACCGTGAGAATAAGCGAAAAGAAAATGTTGTAAATAATTTTTGCCGTGATAAAAACGGTTGGTGAAAACAGGAAATGATAGTACATCAGGTTTTCTTCGCGCTCTCTGAAAAACGAACTCGCCACTGCATTCACAGCCGAAAACAAAATAGTGAGCCACAGCAAAATACTCCAAACTGCGGGTGTGATTTGCGAAAGCGCATTCCCATTATAGAGCAATGAAAAATAAATAATCATTACCGTGCTTGCCGAAAAGAGTAGCAGTCCACCAAAGGCGTGCTTATTGCGCATTTCTATAATGCTGTCTTTTTTTATCAGCCAAAGAACTTGCGAAAAGAATGATGATTTTACAGCGGGATTCATTGGGAAGTAAATGTAACGTTTATGGAGTCTCCACCAATACTTTCGTGATATTCACCTTATCGTTATCAATGGCTTTTATCAAATCTTCCATAGATGAAAATTTAAGCTCATCGCGCATATATTGAATAAATTCCACGGTGATGAATTCGCCATAAATGTCGCGGTTGAAGTCTAAGATATTCACTTCCACACTCAAATGTGTCCCTTCAAAGGTCGGGTTATAGCCAATGCTCAGCATCCCGCCAAACCATTTGTGTCCAACCTTCACCCGCACGGCATAAATCCCTTTTCGCGGAATGAGTTTTTCGGACTCTTCCACCTGAATATTTGCAGTCGGATAACCAAGCAAACGCCCATTTTGCCTGCCTTTAACCACCAATCCACTCAATGTATAACGATGTCCGAGCAAATCATTGGCTTGTTTGATATCGCCTTCTTTCAATGCTGTGCGGATTTTTGTAGAACTGATGGTAAGATTATCCAGCGTCTGTTTATCAATTTCAGAAACGGTATACCCAAAACGCGCTTGATTCGCTTCCAATAGTGCAAAATCGCCTTTGCGGTCTTTGCCGTATTTATGGTCGTAGCCGATAATGATTTGCTTCGGGTGAAAATATTTCACGAGAAAATGTTCGATATAATGCTCCGCTTCCTGCTCCGAAAAATCACGTGAAAAAGGAATTATCACCAAATTATCTACTCCGCATTTTTCCAACAATTCTGTTTTTTCGCGAATGCTCGAAAGCGATTGCACCGAACCCGGTTGCAACACCGCGCGCGGATGCGGGTGAAAAGTGATAATCACACTCTCCCCTCCTATTTCTTTTGCGGTTTTATTAATGCGCTCAATAATGGTGCGATGCCCCAAATGCACTCCGTCAAACGTACCGATAGTGATAACGGCATTTTGGAAAGACTTTAACGAATCAAGGCTATGAAATACATTCATCATTCAGTCGCCAAAACTAAAAACAAAATTGTCATTAGAGTAAAAGCGAAAATCTTGCTCGTTTTTTCCACCCATTTCTCTCCATCACTGGCGCAAGCATATTGCTTGTGTCGTTTTTGAAAAAAACTTCTTTGCCTTTATATTTCCGACTTCTCTCTTTACTTTCTTCTTTTATCCGCACACAAGCACCGCTTCGCTAATGCTTGCGCGAGCTGGGTCATTAGAGTAAAAGCGGAAATCTTGCTCGTTTTTTCTTGTCGGGTGGAAACACCCGACAGCACAGAATTTTTCTAACTTGCCCACGGAAAACAAAATACGATGTTCAGACTGTTTAAGATTACTGCTTTTTTAGAAGGGATTTCATACCTTTTGCTTTTTGCCAATATGTTAATCGTAAAGCCGATTAATATGGATTTGTACAAAGGTATCGTGTTCCCGTTGGGAATGGCGCATGGCGCTTTATTTGTGGGCTATCTGTTGCTGGCAGTAAGCCTTAGAGAGGAAAGACAATGGAAAATGAAAGATTTCCTGATTATTCTGGTGGCATCTGTACTTCCGCTTGGTACGTTTTACGTGGATAAAACGTATTTGAAATCCTCGCTCTCGTAAGTTTAGCGTAACTTGAGGTAGCAGAGTTGAAGAAAAGGGAAATTGTTTATAGGAAATAAAAAAGCCTCACAAAATTTGTGAGGCTTTTTTCTGTGATCCCGCTGGGATTCGAACCCAGGACCCATACATTAAAAGTGTATTGCTCTACCAGCTGAGCTACGGAATCATCGTTCTTTTTACAGAAGCGGGTGCAAATATATACGCTATTTCCATTTTTCAAACAAAGAACTCAAAAAAGTCGGAAGACGGAAGTCGGAAGCCTTATAAACACTGGGTTTTATGCAACAAAAAAAATCAATTCACTTATAACTTTCAGCTTATACCTTACGCCTATTATTTCTAATATTGCATTATGAAAAAGACAACGATTGTAGGCGGAGGGTTAGTAGGTTCACTATTGGCGTGTTATTTATCGAAGCGCGGCTGGGCAGTAGAAGTATTTGAAAGAAGAAGCGACCCGCGTGGCGCAAATGCCGAGCGGGGACGTTCCATTAATTTGGCGTTGAGCAATCGCGGTTGGCGAGTATTGGAAAAAATTGGTTTGGCAGAAAAAGTGAAACCGATTGCCATTCCAATGAAAGGACGTTTTATTCATAACCTGGATGGCAGCACGGTCCTCATTCCATACAGCACAGACGGACAGGCAATTTACAGCGTTTCGCGGGGCGATTTGAACCGCATAATGATTGAAGCGGCTGATGAATTTGAAGACGTAAATTTCCATTTCAATAAACGCTGTACAAATATTGATTTCGCAAAATCGGTGATAGCGTTTACCGACACACAAACGGGTGAAAAAAACGAGCACGATGCAGCTATTTTTTTCGGAGCAGATGGAGCCTTCAGCGAAGTGCGCAACAAAATGCAACACACATCGGGCTTCAACTTTTCGCAGACGTATGAAAACTATGCCTACAAAGAATTGCATATTCCCGATTTGAATGGCGCGTGGCAATTAGAAAAAAACGCTTTACATATTTTTCCACGCGGAAGTTTTATGATGATTGCGCTCCCGAATATGGATGGCAGCTTTACCTGCACCCTATTCGCGCCACTGGAAGGCGAAAATAGTTTTGCTACTATCAAAACGGATAACGACATTCAACATTATTTTGAGAAACATTTCCCGACTGCTGCAACGTTGATGCCTTCATTAGTAGAAGATTTTAACCGCAACCCGACTTCCTCACTCGTTACCATGCGTTGTTTTCCGTGGTCGCATGGAAATGCTTGTTTGATTGGCGATGCCGCACACGCCATTGTGCCGTTTTTCGGGCAGGGAATGAACTGCGGATTTGAAGATGTTCGCATTTTAGATGAACTTTTAGAAGAGGGACACGACATAAAAACGGTATTTCAAAAATTTGAAATTTCACGCAAACCCAATAGTGATGCCATTGCAGATTTAGCGTTGTACAACTACATTGAAATGCGCGACCTTTCAGCTCGCGCGGATTTTCAACTGCGCGGAAAAATTGAAAGGAAAATTGCTGCGGCATTTCCCGATAAATTTCAAACAGCCTACAGTATGGTGACTTTCAACAGCGATATGCCATACAGCGAAGCGCAAGCGCGAAGCCAAAAGCAGGGAGAACTTTTGGACACACTGATGAAAATTAAAAACATTGAAACAAAATGGGACAGTGAACTCGTGCTTTCAATGGCGAAGACATGGATTGAAAACCATTAAGCAGCTCGCGAAATGGGTTGAAAAAACGAGGAGGTTTTATTGGTAGCAAAAAAAATGAAGGCTGACTTTCGCCAACCTTCATTTTTAATTCTCTATTTTAAAACGATATCACGCTTCTTTTCCGTGGCATTGTTTGTACTTCTTGCCGCTTCCGCAAGGGCAAGGGTCATTTCTACCGATTTGTACATCTACACGCAACGGTTGTTTTTTCGGTGGAGCTTGTTCGTGTGTCGGCACATCGCCCGGATTTCCGTTCGCATCTATTTCCGCTTGATTCGTTTGCACGTTGCGGACATTTTGCTGAGGCTGCTGCGCTTCGCGAACTTGCGAAGGCTGTGTATCGCTCGGCAATTGTCCTTTGAAGAGGAAGTGTGCAATTTCTTTATTGATTTGCGAAATGAAGCTTTTGAAAAGATTGAACGACTCAATTTTATAAATCACGAGCGGGTCTTTCTGTTCAAAGTGTGCGGTTTGTACCTCATGTTTCAAATCGTCCATCTGACGCAAATGGTGTTTCCACGCATCGTCAATAAATGCCAACGATACAGAGCGCTCAAAATAAGACCACAAATTTTTTCCGTTTGAGGCAACGACTTCTTGCAGTGGCACCAACACATTCAATCCGCGTTTATTTTCTGAAAACGGAATTGCAACATTGCGAATCACACTTCCTTGCGCTTTTTCAATATTGCGCAACACAGGCAGTGCTTGTGCTACCGTTGCTTCTTGCTTGGCATTATATGCCGCAATGACTTCATCGTAAAGTTCGTTCGTGATATTTGCCACATTGGCTTTCGCAAACAAAGATTCCTCTATTTTCGTGTCTAACGAGAAGTATTTGATGACATCGAGTTTGAAGTTTTCAAAATCTTTGACAGGCGCATAAGTATCCGCCAACTCTTCGCATAAATCGTAAATAGAATTTTGCACGTCCAACGCCAAACGTTCGCCAAACAACGCGTGTTTACGTTTGCCGTAAACCACTTCTCGCTGTTTATTCATCACGTCATCATATTCTAGTAAACGTTTACGAATACCAAAGTTATTTTCTTCCACTTTTTTCTGCGCGCGTTCAATCGACTTCGTAATCATCGAGTGTTGAATTACTTCACCATCTTCGTAGCCCAATCTATCCATCACTTTCGCGATACGTTCTGAGCCGAAAAGACGCATCAAATCATCTTCCAATGAAATGTAAAACTGCGAAGAACCCGGATCGCCCTGACGACCTGCACGTCCGCGCAACTGTCTGTCCACGCGTCTTGAATCGTGGCGTTCAGAACCAATAATCGCCAAACCACCCGCAGCTTTTACGGCATCGTTTATTTTAATATCCGTACCGCGACCTGCCATATTCGTGGCAATCGTTACCGCGCCTGGATTTCCTGCTTCAGCGACAATATCCGCTTCGCGTTGGTGTTGTTTGGCGTTGAGTACGTTGTGTTTTATTTTACGAATCGTGAGCATACGACTCAACAATTCGGATACCTCAACGTTAGTCGAACCAACCAAAACCGGACGACCGGCTTCGGAAAGTTGCTGTATGTCGTTGATAATTGCGTTGTATTTTTCGCGCTTCGTTTTGTAAATTAAATCTTCTTTATCATCGCGAATGATTGGGCGATTAGTTGGAATAGTTGAAACGTCCAATTTGTAAATATCCCAAAACTCACCCGCTTCCGTAATTGCCGTTCCCGTCATACCGCAGAGTTTGTGGAACATACGGAAGTAATTTTGCAGCGTAATAGTTGCGAGCGTTTGCGAAGCCGCTTCAATTTTCACGCCTTCTTTCGCTTCTATCGCTTGGTGCAATCCGTCCGAATAACGTCTGCCGTCCTTTATACGCCCCGTGTTTTCGTCGACGATTTTCAGTTTGCCGTCCATCACCA
>JAEYZB010000227.1 GCA_023428205.1 Bacteroidota bacterium
ATGTTTCGGAATTGATTTACGACTTCATCAATTTGTGTTTGCCAATGCAACTTTTGCACCCTGACAATGCGGACGGGACATCAAGTTGTAATCCGGAAGTATTACGCTTTTTACAAGCAGCGGACGACACCAAAAATGAACCGAGCGAAAGCGACCCGCGTTGGGCCGCGTTGCAAAAATTCAAATCAGAGAATTAGTATTAGTTAAAGATATTTTTTATAAACGTTTAAAATTTAAACAAAATGCCACATCCTAAGCATAAAATCTCGAAAGCGAGAAGAGACAAAAGGAGAACGCACTACAAAGCAGAAGCACCGACAGTAGGTGTTGATGCATTGAGCGGAGAAGCCCACTTGTATCACCGTGCGCACTGGAGCGAAGATAAATTAATCTATCGCGGGAAAGTAGTGATTGACAAATCAACACCTTCTTCTGAAGAGTAATTTTTAAACCCAAAAATTGACACCCTGCATATTGCGGGGTTTTAGTTTTTCCAATAAACAACTGTAAATTATGGCTACTACTGCTGAGATCAAAAACGGTTTGTGTATCGTTTGGAACCACGACATTTTTCAATTTGTGGAGTTTCAACACGTGAAACCGGGTAAAGGGAACGCTTTCGTTCGTTGCCGCATGAAAAGTTTGAAAACGGGTCGTGTGTTGGAGCATACATTTCCCGCAGGACACGAAATCGAAACTGCTCGCGTGGTGCGTCATCCGCATCAATTCCTGTACAGCGATGAAACCGGTTATCATTTTATGAATCAAGAAACGTTCGACCAAATTTTCGTAAACGGAGATATGATTGAAAATAAAGATTTATTGAAAGAAGGAGATGTTTGTGATGTCATCATTCACGAAGAAACGAACCAGATTTTAGCAACGGAATTGCCGAATTTTGTGGTATTGGAAGTGGTGCAGGCAGACCCCGGAGTAAAAGGCAACTCGGCTTCCAACATTACTAAAAACTGTGTAGTAGAAACAGGAGCAACTATTAAAGTGCCGTTGTTTGTAGATGCAGGAACAAAAATCAAAATTGACACGCGTACTCGCGAGTACATGGATAGAGTTTAATTATGAAATTATACATTTGAAAAATCCGCTCTTCGTTCGAAGAGCGGATTTTTTTATGTTTGAGCCATGACATTAAATACGCTTCTTTATATTTGGATTGGAATAGCCGTTATTCTGTTTCCTATCGAACTTTTTATAAAAGCGCCTTACGGGCGACATTCCAAAACCACTTGGGGTATCATGATTCCCGACAAGGTGGGTTGGATGCTGATGGAAAGTTGGGCGTTAATTGTTTTCCTGATTATTTACAGTCTGCACTTTAATACAAATACCTATGCATTGTTTTTTGCAGGGCTGTATGTGTTACACTATATCAATCGCAGCTTCATTTATCCGCTTCGGACGCGCACTACCGGCAAAAAAATGCCATTGATGATTGCGCTTTCCGCAATGCTCTTCAATTCGGTAAATGCCGGTACCATTGCGTACTTTTTGTCCAACATTTCGGTTTATACGGCTGATTACTTTTTGCAATGGAATTTTATAGGCGGCCTTGCTTTATTCGCAACGGGATTTTTTATCAACAATAAAGCGGACACCATGCTGATAAATCTCCGCCAACCCAATGAAACAGGTTACAAAATTCCGAAAGGATTTTTGTTTAATTACATCTCTTGCCCGAATCTTTTCGGAGAAATGCTTGAATGGTTAGGATTTGCGCTGATGGTATGGAACTTGGCAGGTGTGTCTTTTCTGATTTGGACAATTTCCAACCTCTTGCCACGAGCGTTACACCATCACAAATGGTACAAAGAAAAATTCGCGGATTATCCGAAAGAAAGGAAAGCGGTGTTCCCGTTTTTGCTGTAACGAATTTACTTCACAAAATTCAGTACCACTAAAATCGCCTGATACTGGTCAACAAACCATAGTGCCAGAGCCATAAAAGGAACGCCTAATACGATGGCATCTAAGCGATCTAAAAATCCGCCATGTCCCGGGATTACAGAGCCTGAGTCTTTCACGCCAACACTGCGTTTTAATAACGACTCTGCCAAATCTCCATAAGTAAAGCCAATGATGCCGACAACTGCTATAAATACCCACTGTAAGCCGGTATAGTTTGGAGCGTAAATGACAAATGATGATTGTAATGAAGCTGCCACCCATTGCAAAATGACAGGATAGAAATACGCTAATGCTAACGTTACGGCTAATCCACCCATCAATCCTTCAATCGTTTTTTTCGGAGATACGCGCTCGAATAGTTTGCGTTTCCCTAACAATGAACCGAAAATGTAGCACCACGAATCATAAAACCACGACAAGAATAAAATTGCTAACACAGCCAATTTTCCTTTATCAAAATACAGTTTGTTTAAAATCAAAATTGGCAGCAGAATATACACTAGTGTCAAAACATTCCATGCAATATTTTCAAATGGTTTTTCGGATTTTGCGTAGAGTTCAATGATGAAAAACACGAACAAAATGGTCGAGAAAAACAACGAAATATCGACATAGCTATAGCGATGATTCATAAAAAAAGAAAGAAGCTGCATAAACACCGCCAATCCAACAGCAATGTATTTGTAGCGGGCTGCAAATGTCCCATCATTTCGATTGGAGATATTATAAACTTCCCATACACCTCCTATCACAGCTACAAGGGTAAGCCCTAAATAAAACCATTCGCTCCACAATAAGCCGAAAATAATGAGTGCGGCTAACGATAGTCCTGAAGCGGCACGAACCAAAAAATTATTCATTTGATTATTGATTTATTGAACGCAATATATATTTATTTCATTCCGTTTTCCAAATCGGCAATTATATCGCGCACATCTTCTAAGCCAATGGAAAGGCGCACCAGGCCATCCGTTATACCGAATTTTTCGCGTTGCGCTTTGGGCACAAAACTATGCGACATAGATGCAGGGTGCTGAATCAACGTGTCCGTTGTGCCGAGCGATGCCGTGAGGCGGCAGAGCTTTACTTTTTTCATCAGTTTCAAACCTGCTTTGTAGCCGTCCTTCAATTCAAAACTCAGCACTCCGCCAAAATCTTTCATTTGTTTTTTTGCTAATGAATGTGCCGGGTGCGATTTCAATCCCAAGTAATTTACTTTGCTCACGGCCGGATGTTTTTCCAAAAACTTCGCAACGGCTTTCGCGTTTTCCGAGTGCGCTTTGATACGCAAAAGCAAAGTCTTCATTCCTAAATTCAACAGCCACGCATCTAATGGAGAAATAATTGTGCCGTGCAATTTGCGAATGTTCCAAAGTTGTTTCGCGAATTTTTCATTGGCGGTAACAGCACCACTTATACCCGTTCCATGTCCGTTCAAAAACTTGGTAGAAGAATTAATTTCATAGTCTGCGCCCAATGCCAACGGCTGCTGCAACACGGGTGAAGCGAACGTATTATCTACTGCTAATTTCGATTTGTATTTGTGTGCGATTTTCGCAATCGCGGGGATATCATAGCAATCAATCGTAGGATTGGAGGGCGTTTCCATGTACACCAATTTCAGATTCTTGCTCATTTTTTCGCACCATTCTTCTAATTCTTTCAAGTTGGAGAAATCGGTATAAACAACATTCAAATTTAATTGCTCGGCAAGCGTATTTACATAGTCGATGGTCGTGCCGTACACATTTCCTTGTACAATCAGGCTATCGTTCGGCTTTACGAGCGACTGAAACACTGCGCTGATGGCCGCCATTCCTGAACTGAACAACAGCGTTTTCGTGTTCGGGGTTTCTTGCAACGCATCTAATTTTTTCTCGGCTATTTCCGCATTCGGGTGCGACCAACGCGCGTAAATAAAATTCTTCTTTTTGCCGAGAAACGTTTGCTGCGCTTCTTCTACCGATGGATAGACGAATGTAGAAGAAAGAAACAGCGGTGCGGTGTGCGAAGGTACTTCTGCACCAAATAATTCATCTTGCGCTAAAACAGTTGCTGCGTTTTTTTTGTTTGCCATAGAACAAAAGTATAAAACGTGCTCGTTTTTTTCACCCATTTGCGATGAGAATAACTAATTGATAGAAACGACAGGAATTATCTTGAAAGTAATTTCTCCCACTTCCTCGTTTCAGCATATTCTTTAATCACGCTGTTACGCTCTGTCAGAAAATTTGTCAGATATCTTGTCATTATTAATTTATCTACAACGATACCTATAATTCCCAATGGAGATTGAAAATCAAAAATATCTTTCATCAAGCAGCCATTTTTTGTTTTTTCAAAATAATGGTCGTGTTTAATGTATTTGAATGCCCCTTTAGTTTGCTCGTCTCTAAAATGAAAAGGTCGTTCAAACCCAGTGATTTTGGAAGTTAGTTTTTGTCTGACAAAAAAATGTGTGGCTTCCCATGTCACTGTTTCGTTCAACGAAATAAGCCCACTTGTTACTCCCGAAACGGCAACTTCATTTGTACTTGAAGTAGAAATTGTATGTAAATCAATACTTCTTGATAAATCAAAACAAATTTCAATGTCCGCATTTACCAATGTTTCAAGTTCTATTTTGGGCATAATCTTTACAGCTATTTCTTGTTCTTCAAACATACAAAACAAAAAATTAGTTTTAGCCTCGTAAAATCAATAAGAAATGGAAGCATACATTATAGATATCCTTCGTACACCAGTAGGAAAATATGCAGGAGCACTAAGTTCTATTCGCCCGGATGATTTGGGGGCATTGGTGATTAAAGCATTGCTTGCGCGTAATCCGCAAATCAATCCGCAGGAAATTGAAGACGTTGTTTTTGGCGCAGCGAACCAAAGTGGAGAAGACAATCGCAATGTGGCGCGTATGTCCGCTTTACTTGCGGGTTTACCGATTTCTGTTGGCGGAGTTACGGTAAATCGTTTGTGCGCTTCGGGTTTGCAGGCAATCGCTGATGCAACTCGCGCTATCAAAAACGGAGATGGAGACGTTTACATTGCAGGCGGTGTAGAAAGTATGAGCCGCGCGCCACTCGTGATGAGCAAAGCAACATCTGCTTTTGATAGAAGCCAACAAGTTTTTGATACGACTATCGGCTGGCGTTTTACAAACAAAGCCTTTCCTTCTGATTATACTTTTTCCATGGGCGAAACAGCCGAAAATGTGGCTCGTGAATGGAAAATTTCGCGCGAAGCGCAAGATGCATTTGCCTTTGCTTCACAAACAAAATATCAAGCTGCACATGAGGCAAATAAATTTGCCGATGAAATAATCGGAGTGGAAATTCCGAGTAAAAAAGAAACGATAGTGTTTAGTAAAGACGAGCATCCGCGCCTTTCTTCGTTGACGGAATTAGCAAAACTGAAACCCGCTTTCGCAAAAGACGGAACCGTTACCGCAGGGAATACATCGGGTATAAACGATGGTGCAGCAGCTACATTGATTGTCAGCGAAAAGTTTTTGAAAGAGCATAATTTAAAACCATTAGCGCGTGTTGTTTCGATTGGTGTTGCAGGTGTTCACCCTTCCGTTATGGGCATTGGTCCTGCTCCTGCAACGCAGAAAGCCTTACTGCGTGCGGGCTTGAGCATTAACGATATTTCTTTAGCTGAATTGAATGAAGCCTTTGCCTCGCAATCGCTGGCAGTGATAAACGATTTAGGAATCAACCCCGAAATAGTGAATGTGAATGGCGGTGCAATCGCTATCGGGCATCCGCTCGGCTGTTCGGGTGCACGCATTACAGCTACGCTTCTGCACGAAATGAAACGCAGAGAAAATGCACGTTACGGATTGGCGACCATGTGTATCGGTGTCGGGCAAGGTTTGGCGGTGATCTACGAAAAATGTTGAAGCCTTGGTGGCCGAGGCTTGGTAACTGAGCTTGTCGATGTTCTCGAGGCCACCGCAAGGAAAGCACTTCATTTTTGTTGGTTTCGAGAACCTCAGCCAACGGGAATAAACTAAACACCATGAAAGATAATTTTTCCACGCGATCCGATTTGTACGCAAAGTACCGACCAAGCTATCCGCAGGAGTTTTTTGATTATCTGAATTCCATTGTGCCGAATAAACAGAACGCGTGGGATTGCGGGACAGGAAACGGACAAGTGGCGCTTGAATTAGCGAAAACATTTGATCGTGTTTTTGCAACAGACATTAGTCGGTCGCAAATAGATAATGCGATGCAAGCCGACAATATTTTTTATTCCGTTCAGCCCGCAGAAAAAACAAGTTTCCTCAATCAGCAATTTGACTTAATTGTTGTTGCACAAGCCATTCACTGGTTTGATTTTGAAAAATTTTATGCGGAAGTAAAACGAACCGCAAAATCCGATTCGGTGATTTGTGCTGTGGGTTATGGATTAATGGAAATTTCGGAAACCATAGACCCGCTTATCAACGAATTTTACGAAAATGTTTTGGGCAATTATTGGGACAAAGAGCGCAGATA
>JAEYZB010000247.1 GCA_023428205.1 Bacteroidota bacterium
TGACTCAATTTAAAATAAATCGCTTGCCCGAAGAACATATTGTGGATCGATATTTTAAAGGGGTAAAAAAAATGAGCATATTCAATGACGGGAAAGGGCTTGATTTTTTTTACAACAATAATTTGCCTCGCTTAGAAGCAAAACCTTATATCGCCTGGGCGATTGGAGCGAAGCAAAAGACCAAACAATTTCCTGCCGAAAAAATAATTGAAACACTAAACAGAAATGACTTTCCCGATATGCCTGTTTTGTTTTTAGGAGGAAAAGAAGACGCTGCAAAAGGAGAATATATTATAGCGCAAAGCCCCCGAAAAAACGAGCAGAATTTTGCGGGAAAATTATCACTCGCAGAGTCAGCTCACGTTATTGCAAAAAGCGAATTGCTGATAACTAATGACACGGGCTTGATGCACATTGGTGCGGCATTAAAAAAGCCGATTGTTTCCGTTTGGGGAAATACAATTCCTGAATTTGGAATGACCCCTTACTACGGAAATACGAAAATCAAAAACGAAATAATCGAAGTGAAAAACTTGTCGTGTCGGCCTTGCTCAAAATTAGGTTATGACACGTGTCCCCAAAGGCATTTTGATTGTATGAATAAAATTTCGGAATGCGATTTGGCGAGTGCCGTTTCAAAAGTTTTTTCCGAAAAATAAAACAGCGCACTCGTTTCCAAATGCGCTGTTCAACTCCTTTTTTCTAATTGTTTAGAAATCGTCAAAATCTAAATCGTCTTCTTCGTCAAAATTGTCGAAATCGTCATCGAAGTCATCGTCATCGTCCTCTTTTTTCCCTTTACGAGCACTTGATTTTGTTTCAATCATATCATCAAACTCCTCGAACTCTTTCAAATCTACTTCAGACGGTTCTTCATCGTCAAACGAGTCGATATCATCATCAAAATCTTTGTCATCTTCATCATCGAAATCCGCATCATTTTCTAGTTCATCATTTTCATCGAAGTCTGGTTCTTCGTCTTCATTTTTGCGCTTGCGTGCCATAGTGCTTTTTTGTTTTAATAGGTAAATTTTCCAATCAAGTGTTACAAAGGAAAGAAGATTTTTTATTCAAAAAAATTTTTTTTCTAAAAACACAAAAATGACTTTTTCTGTACGGTTCTAACGTTTTTTTGTTTTTGCTTCTGAAATGAGAATAAAAAATCTATACCTTTGCTACTTCGAATTATTAATCACTTAAAAAATAAAACAATATGGCAGTATTAGTCGGAAAAAAAGCGCCTTTATTCAAGGCAAAAGCCGTAGTAAACGGAGAAGAAATTGTTGATGATTTTTCATTGGAACAATATCTTGGCAACAAATATGTAATCCTATTTTTCTACCCGAAAGATTTCACGTTTGTATGTCCAACCGAGTTGCACGCTTTCCAAGCAAAGTTGGCAGAATTTGAAAAACGCAACACCGCGGTTGTTGCCGTTTCTACGGATACTGAACAATCTCACTGGGGTTGGCTACAACTGCCTAAAGACAAAGGCGGCATTGGTGGAGTGACTTACCCGATAGTAGCAGACACCAACAAAACAATTTCTGCAAACTACGATGTTTTGAACGGAGAATATTTCTACGATGAAAACAATCAAATGCAAGCTACGGCTGAGTTGGTTGCCTATCGCGGCTTGTTCTTGATTGACAAAAACGGAGTGGTTCGCCATCAATTGGTAAACGATTTGCCGTTAGGGCGCAATATCGATGAGGCATTGCGTATGGTAGATTCATTGCAATTCTTGGAAACAAAAGGAGAGGTTTGCCCTGCAAACTGGACTGCGGGAAAAGACGGATTGACAGCAACTCACGATGGGGTCGCGGCATTCTTGGCAAAACATTAATTCTTCCTATTATCACTTTCATTTCCGCATTTGCATTCGCAGGTGCGGAATTTTTTTTATCGTTACTTCGTAAAAAATCACTCATGCGCTACGGAAAAAAGAAAGCCCCGAAACTTTTAGAAAACATCACTATTACCGATATGTCTAGTGAAGGAAAGGGCATTGCCAGGCTTGAAGGCAAAGTGCACTTTATAAAAGGAGGTGTACCCGGTGATGTAGCGGACATTTTAGTAATAAAAGGGAAAAGCTCTTACGCAGACGCGGAATTAGACACGCTACACCAAAAGTCTTTGAAGCGCGTAAACCCCGCTTGTGATTATTTTGGAACTTGTGGAGGTTGCAAATGGCAGCATATTGATTATGCCGCACAGTTGGAATTCAAAACACAAATTGTGCGGGACGCCTTGGAACGAATCGGCAAAATTAATGTACAAAATATGCTGCCGATTGTCGGTTGCGATGAGCCGTTTTTTTATCGCAATAAATTAGAATTTGGATTTACCGACAGACGTTGGCTTACAAACGAACAAATTGCAAGCGGTGCTGATTTTGATAGGCGTGGTGTTGGTTTTCACGTTCCCGAAAATTTCGCGGGCGTATTGGATAAAGAAAAATGTCATTTGCAAGGCGGGCTTTCAAATGACATCCGCAATGCTGTTCGTGCGTATGCTAAAGAAAGAGGCTTGTCTTTCTTCAACTTGCGGAACCAAGAAGGATTCTTGCGCAATTTATTGATTCGAAACACAAGCATTGGCGAAACCTTAGTGTTGCTTGCCGTTACAGAAAATAACGAAGAAAACATCCGCGCGATAATGCACTTTATTGACCAAACATTTCCGCAAATCACTTCTCTGCAATATGTCGTAAATGGCAAACGAAATGACACCATTTATGACCTGACGCCTGTAGTGTGGAAAGGAAAAGATCACATCATCGAAAAACTGGGAGGGCATTCATTCAAAATTGGCCCCAAATCGTTTTTTCAAACCAATACTTCGCAAGCCGAAAAGCTATATGCCATTACAAAAAACATGGCCGAACTGAATGAGAATTCAAATGTTTATGACCTTTACACCGGAGTCGGAAGCATTGCTATTTATGTTTCAAATGGGTGCAAAAAAGTAACAGGAATTGAACAAATAGAAGAAGCGATTGCCGATGCGAAAGAAAATGCAACATTGAACAATATTTCCAACTGTACATTTTATGCAGGCGATGTGCGAATGATTTTAAACGATAATTTCATTGCACAACATGGCAAAGCAGATGTAATTATTACTGACCCGCCACGAGCAGGAATGCACGAAGATGTGGTAAAAACATTGTTGGAATCCGGTTGCCCTCGGATTATTTATGTAAGTTGTAATCCTGCCACACAAGCTCGCGACTTACAACTCCTTTCGGAAAAATATGATGTAACCGCCATTCAACCGGTAGATATGTTCCCACAAACTACGCACATTGAAAATGTCGTGCGCTTGGATAAACGATGAAAGAGATAACAACCTTCCATCGAAATAGGATTAAGATGTTAAACGAAAAAAAAATAGCCTTTGTTTGGCAGAAATGACAAATAATCCTATTTTTATCGGATAAAATGAACCAAAGCCTATGGCAAACTCTACTTTTCGCAAAATTTTACTCGTCTCTTTCGCAGGATTTTTTGGCATAACCCTACAAGCACAAGACCCACATTTTGCACAGTTTTATACATTCGCTTCACAGTTGAATCCGGGATTAGTGGGCAACTACGATGGCAGTTTTCGCGCAGCAGCAATCTATCGCAATCAATGGGCTTCAGCATTGAAAGCCACCGGATATCAAACCATAGGAGCAGACATTGATGCTTCTTTTTTAGAAGGCTATTTACGCAAATCAAAACTCGCTGTTGGCGTGTCGGTGCTGAATGATCGTAGCGGGAAAACAGGTCTTTCCTATTTAAATGCAAGCATAAGCGTTGCCTATCATCAAGGGTTCGGCAAAAATGGAAACCATCGTCTTTCGTTGGGTTTACAGGGAGCTTTCATTCAGAAAAGAATTGATGAAGCGTTGTTTGGCGATCAGTTCAATGACTATAACACTCCGCGTGGGACATCTGAAGAAAACTACACCAAAGGGGTGCTGAATGGCGACATGAATTTTGGTTTATATTGGAAGTCTAATTTCAAAAATACGTTCAAATTAGGAGTTGGTTTTGCGGCATATCATTTACTGCAGCCCAAAGAAAATTTCATGACTGATTCTTTAGGTGGCTTCGGACAACAATATCTACGTATGGTTGCTGACTTGAATGCAGAAATTATTTTCGGAAAGAAAAAAAATCTTTCCATTTCTCCCGAGTTCATATTCATGATGCAAGGTCCTGCGCGCGAAATCAATCCGGGATTATTTTTCACCTATTATTTCCAAACAGGATTCAGAAAGAACAACAGCTTACATGTCGGTTTACGCTACCGTGTAGGCGATGCCGTGATTCCTATGGTACAATTGCAATTTTATAATTTGCGAATCGGAGCAGCTTATGATGTGAATATTTCTCCACTGAAAGCCACGACCCGAAATCAGGGCGCGTTTGAAATCTCTCTTTCCTACATAGGAGAAAGTGTTCGCTACTTTAAGGGAAGTAAATCGTTGCCAAGTCGCAGATTCTAATGAAATAAAATAGTTCGCTATAGCGAAAATAAAACCACTACCATATTCACGTGTTTTCAATATGGCAGTGGTTTTTTGATGAAGATAAAACCAAGCAATTTATGAACAAAAAACTAATAGGCCTTTTCGCAGTATTAACGTTGAGCACAGTAGTTGTGGCTCAAGGGAATTATGCGCAAGACAAATCCAAATTAACCCCAAAAGAGGCGTTGCAAATTGCAGACAGATATTATGGAGAAGGACAGTTTTACACTGCGGCTGACTTATACCGCCAATACTTAGAAAAAAAAACCGATGACCCCTATGCCACTTTTTGGTTAGCAATGTCGCTCAACTTTGCCCGCGATTACAAAGGTGCGGAAACCGCTTTTAATAGCTTTTACAGCCTATCTGCCGAAAACAAAAAAGACAAAGGCTGGCAACAAGAAGTGCGAAGAGAATACGATGAAGGGCGACTTTATTACGGAATGATTTTACATCGCTTGGGAAAGTATCCGGAAGCAAAAGAACAACTCAGTAAATTTCGCGGAGAGTACAGCAACACGGACGAAGCTGAGCGCAAAGTGGTTTTGACATTAGCGAAACGCATTTCAAATTCATGTGACTCTGTACAGTTTATTCCTAAGGCTAAAGTAAAAATTGTTCCTCTTCCAGCAGGCATTAATCACGGCTATTCAGAAACGGGCGCTTATGGCATTAGTGACAAAGAACTGTACTACACCTCTACCGGAGCGGATGAACTATATGAGTACGTGGGAAATAATGAGCTTTATACTTCCATTTACAAAGTAACCAAGAAGGGACAAAAATGGGGAACTCCACAAAAAATAGATTTTAAAATAAACGAACCCGGCTATTTCAACTGCGATGGCAAATTCAATAAAGATAAAACGCGTTTTTATTTCAGCCGATGCATAGAGCGCGAAAGAGATATTCCGCTATGCAATCTTTTTTGGTGTCCTGTGAACAAAGGCGTTTTTGGTGCACCGGAGCGATTGCCCGACAATGTGAACCATCAAGACAGCTATTCCTCATGGCAACCCGCTGTACGTGCTACAAAAAATAAAAATCAAGAATACATCTACTTCGTAAGCGACCGCCCTGGCGGTGTGGGAGGCTATGACATTTGGTACACAATGCGCACCAATGGAAGCGAGTATACCGAACCCGCTTTAGCACAAGGCTACACGAATACTGCGGGTGATGAAGTCAGCCCATACTGGGACGACAGCACACAAACATTATACTTTTCTTCCAATGGACATACCGGTTTTGGCGGATTTGATATATTCCGAACCCGTCAGGTTAGTGAAGGGAAAGTAAAAAAATGGACTGCCGTTGAAAACTTAGGGAAACCATTAAATTCAGGAGCGGATGACCTTTTTTATACTGTTGCGCCAGACCTTACTTGGGGTTATTTTACTTCAAACCGCGAAGGCTCTATTCCGCTGAACGGAATCTCAACCGCAAGTGACGACTTTTATACTTGGGAAAATTTCCAATACGCTGTATCCGGTTCTGTGAAACGCGAAGGAACAAACGAGGAAGTTACGACAGCTACCCCCGGCAAATACTCGCTTTACAAAAAAACAGCTGATGGCAAAAAAGTACTCGTTGGGATAGACTCTACTTCTACGGGCGGTAACTACTTCTTTAAACTTGACCCTGATGCTGACTATGAAGTCGTAGTAGATAAACCGGGATTCTTAGCGGTAACCGAATCTATTTCTACCAAAGGAATTGAAGGAGAGGACACACTTCAGCAAAACTTCACCGTAAATAAAGATGCATACCAAATCATAGGAGACCTTTATGAAGATGGAAAACCGGACACGAAAGTCTTTGGTCCGGCAACCGTTATTGTCTATGAAACATTTGCTGATGGACAGGAGCGTATGCTGCAAGAGTCCTCTGTTTCGCCTAAAATGTTTCAATATTCTGTAAAAGTTCCAACCGATAAAACCTACAAGGTATTAATTCGTAGAGAGGGTTATTTTGCAGGATTCACAACGGCTTCTACCAAAAACTTACCAACCGAAGTAGAAGAAATCCGCAAAGATATTGGATTGAAAAAATTGGAGTTGAACAAAGAGTACAAAATGTCAAACATCTTGTATGAATTTGGCAAAGCAGTTTTATCTAAATCTTCAGAGTCGGTGCTTGACACGCTGTACGGTATAATGGTAGACAATCCATCGTTTGTCGTGGAGTTGAGCGCACATACCGATGCGGTGGGCTCAGATGCAAACAACCTCCGCCTTTCACAAGCGCGCGCGCAAAGTTGCGTGGATTACCTAATTTCTAAAGGGGTGAACAAAAAA
>JAEYZB010000272.1 GCA_023428205.1 Bacteroidota bacterium
CACTGGGGCTGATAAGCTGCAAAAATTCACCTGTAAAAACTGAAATTATGAATACGACAGCACAAACTGTTTCGTCTGAAACCATTGACACTATTACTCTTGCCGGTGGTTGCTTTTGGTGCGTAGAAGCGGTATATCTGCGCATGAAAGGTGTGCAGAGTTCCGTTTCGGGATATAGCAACGGAACCGTAAAAAATCCAACCTACAAAGAGGTTTGTACGGGTACAACCGGACATGCGGAAGTGATACAAATCACCTTTGATAAAACGCAAACTTCTCTGGAAGATATTTTGGCGGTGTTCTTTGCCGTGCACGACCCGACCACACTCAACCGACAAGGTGATGATGTAGGAACGCAGTACCGCTCAGCCGTTTTTTACAGAAACGAAGAACAAAAACAAGCCGCTGAAAACGCTATTAAAAAACTCACCGAAGAGCAGGTTTATCCCAATAAAATTGTCACCGAAGTGACTCCGCTCGCCAACTTCTACAAAGCGGAAGACTATCATCAGGACTATTACGCCAACAATCCACAAAACCCCTACTGCCAAGTAGTAGCCCGTGCTAAAGTGGAGAAGTTTGAAAAGCTGTTTAAAGACAAGCGGAAGTAATTGATGAGAATTATCCTTGAAGTGGTGCGAAAAAACGAGGAGGATTACTTTAGTGTATCAGCAAAGTTGCTAATTTCTTAATGTTTGAGCGCGTCCTACAAGTGTCGTCCTTCTAACGTTTTGCAGCTACCCGAAGGTGGCGATTTCGAAGATACTAAACTGTCTACTAATCACTACTTGCTTTGCCGTCAGGTGTTCCCACCTGACGAGATTAAAGCCTAACACTTCTGTTTGTCGGGAGAAAACTCCCGACAGCACATGAATTTTTACCGCTGGCACAAATGTATTTACCGCTGAGACAAATGTTTTTACTACTGGGACAAATGTTTTTGCGACTGAGACAAACGTTTTTGCCACTGGTACAAATGTTTTTGCGACTGGGACAAATGTTTTTACCGCTGGGACAAATGTTTTTACCACTGGGACAAATGTTTTTACCGCTGAGACAAATGTTTTTGCGGCTGAGACAACTATTTTTGCATTCCCGAAAAAGACAGAAATGGCCGTAAAAAACGCGGTCACTGAGCATAGTCGAAGTGAGTAGGATTTACTTCATCATCTCCTCTACTCAGCTACTCCAAAGTCGCGCAGTGCGTTATTCAAGGAAGTTTTCAAATCAGTAGAAGGTTTTCGCTGACCGATAATAAGCGCGCACGGTACTTGGTAATTTCCCGCAGGGAATGTTTTTGTGTATGAACCAGGAATCACCACCGAACGAGGCGGCACATAACCTTTATATTCCACAGGCTCTGCTCCTGTAACATCAATGATTTTGGTACTCATCGTCAGCACCACATTCGCTCCTAAAACCGCCTCCGAGCAGACACGAACACCTTCCACCACAATACAGCGCGACCCCACAAAGCAATTATCTTCGATAATCACCGGAGCAGCTTGCACAGGTTCCAGTACTCCGCCAATTCCTACTCCTCCGCTTAGATGCACATTTTTGCCGATTTGCGCACACGAACCAACAGTCGCCCACGTGTCCACCATCGTGTTTTCATCTACATAAGCACCAATATTTACATAAGACGGCATCATGATGACGCCCTTCGCCAAAAACGCTCCATAGCGCGCCACCGCGTGAGGCACTACGCGCACTCCCAAGTCTTTGTAGTTTTTCTTCAACGCCATTTTATCGTGAAACTCCAATGGGCCAATCTCGATTGTTTCCATTTGGCGAATCGGGAAATACAAAATCACCGCTTTTTTCACCCATTCATTTACCTGCCAACCGTCCGCCACGGGTTCCGCAACGCGCAGTGCGCCTTTATCCAACTGTTCAATAATTTGTTCTATCGCTTCGCGGGTTTCAGGTTTCGCCAAAAGCGCACGGTCGTTCCACGCAGCTTCAATCGTATTTTGTAATGACATATTTTTAAAATTTCGGTGTAAATGAAGAAAGATATTTTTCATTTCTAAAATAAAGCGGAATAGAGAATGATTTTTTTTATTACGTTTGGCTTTATAAATAATAACCTAAAATGAAAAAGATAACGCTTGTATTCATTCTTGCGACCATTTCATTAGTGAATCTTTCGGCACAGATTTATGTGAACACCGGAAACCCGAACGTACAAAAAGCAAAGAAAGAAAACCCGAATGCAGTAGTGGTGGACGTGGATAAAAGTGTGAAGCCAACTGAAACAGGAATCGCTCCTGCAACTGCGAAAACCGTAACGGCAACGAAAAGCACAGCTCCGGTAAAAAGCACCGTATCAACCGATATTCCTGCTGATTTACCGTTAAACGCTGAACCGGGAAAATGTTATGCGCGTACCGCCATTCCCGATAAGTACGAAACGATAGAGGAGCAAGTGATTGATAAACCGGCATCATTCCGAACGGAAGTAATTCCTGCGAAATACAAAACGGTTTATGACTCTGTAATCACAAAACCGGCAACCGTAAAAAAAATCACTACTCCTGCCGTATATGAAACCATTACCGAAGATGTATTGGTTACTCCGGCTACTCAAAAATGGGTGAGTGTTTCCGACCCAACCTGCCTTTCGCCTAATCCTTCAGACTGCCAGATTTTACAACTGAAAGAAATTCCGGCTGTGTACAAAAAAACTACGCGCAGAGAAATTAAAACACCTGCCTCTGTACAGGAAATTCCTGTACCTGCGGTATATTCTGTAACAAAACGTAGCGTAGTGGAGGTTCCAGCCCAAACCACCAAAATTGAAATTCCTGCGACTTATAAAAAAATTACCCGCCAACAGTTAGTAAGCAAAGGCGGATATTCTCAGTGGCAAGAAGTGCTTTGCGGAAAAGATTTAACCCCTGAAAAAATTAAGGCGATTCAAATCGCTCTTACCGCAGAGGGATTTGATGTTGGAACTCCTGACGGCTATTTGGGAGAGCGAAGCAGAGCAGCTATCCTTCGCTATCAGCAAGCAAAAGGCCTGCCTGTGGGCAACCTGAATATTGCGACACTACAAAAACTTGGAGTGAAGTAAACAATTAAAAAGATAGAACAGAAGGTGCTCATTTTGGGGCGCCTTTTTTTATCTTGTTTAATTCTTCGTTATTGTTTCTGCTCACTTCGACTATGCTCAGCGACCGCGTTTTTTTCGCCCATTTCTCTATAAATCATTACAGGAATTGTTGAAGGGCTATCATCTTAGCATAGAGGCCATTTTGTGCCAAGAGTGATTCGTGTGTACCTGTTTCGGCAATTTCCCCTTCATGCAGTACAACAATTTTATCTGCATGTTTAATAGTGGAAAGACGATGAGCAATTGCAATCACAGTACGATTTTTCATAGCGTTTGCAAGGGCTGTTTGCACGGCTTTTTCCGATTCGGAATCGAGAGATGAGGTCGCTTCATCTAAAATTAAAATGGGTGGATTGCGCAAAATAGCGCGGGCAATTGTGAGTCGCTGGCGCTCACCACCGCTTAATTTCATTCCTCGGTCTCCAATCGTGGTTTCAAATTGTTTTTCCTGCTGCTGAATAAAATTATACGCATTCGCAATTTTCGCGGCTTCAATCACATCTGCTTGCGAAACATTTTTTTGCCCAAAAACAATGTTGTTATAGATTGTATCATTGAATAAAACCGGTTCTTGAGAAACGACCGCCATCAACGAACGCAGGCTATCTAATTTAAGATTACGGATATTTTCTCCGTCTATTACAATCTCCCCTTTTGAAACATCATAAAAGCGCAAAAGTAAATCCACGATAGTAGATTTTCCCGCGCCCGATGCGCCCACCACAGCAATCATTTGTCCTTTTTCTATCGAAAGAGAAAGCTCCTTCAATGCCTGTTTTTCGCTTGATGAAGGATAAGTAAATTCAACGTTTTTATAGCTGATATTTTGCAAGAAATCCGTTTTGGTTTTCGCATTTTCACTATCAATGATATCAGGCTGCGCGTCCAATACTTCAAACACTCTATCTGCGGCTGCCAGACCGATACGAATATTGTAAAACGCATTGGAAAAACTTTTTGCGGGTTGAATCAAGAGAGAAAACATCGCAATAAAACCAATGAATGTAGCCGCATCTAATTCATTTTTGAAAACCAAATTTCCGCCAAACCACAACACAGAAGCAAACACGACAACAGATAAAAATTCGGTGAGTGGCGATGATAGTTCATAGCGAATATTGATATTATTCGCTTGCGTGTAAAGTGTTTTATTCAATTCTTCAAACTGCGCTTGTTTATAGCGTTTCGCGTTAAACGCTTGGATGATTTTCAAACCTGAAATACTTTCTTCTATCAAGGCAATCATTTGCCCTGTGAGTGTTTGTGTATCGGCTGATTTGCGTTTCAAACTTTTTCCGACTTTGCCAATAATACCGCCCGTGATTCCCAGCATAACAAACACAAATAGCGTAAGTTTTGGGCTAATCATCAACATCCAAACAAGTGAAAGTAAAATATTCACAGGTTCCCGTACGCTTACTTCCAACATACTGATAACACTATTTTCTACAGCTTTTACATCATTCGTTACTCGCGAAATCAAATCGCCTTTTTTGGCTTTTTGGTAGTAGCTCGGAGTGAGTGAAGTGATTTTATCGTAAAGTTGATTGCGAATGTCGCGCAGAATGCCGTTTCGAATTGGAGCCTGCGCGCGCAACGCCAAATAGCGAAATAGGTTTTTCAGAAAAATAATGACCATCACACTCACGCAAACCAACGCCAGCGCGTAAGCCGCACCGTGCAGATATTTCTGTTCGCCTAAATAAAATTTTATCCAATCCAATACCGCTGTGGCTTGCAAACGAAATTCAGGACGCTGCGTTACTTCCGGCACCTGCCCGAAAAGCAACTGCAAGAGTGGAATCACCATAACGATAGAAAAAATAGAAAAGAATGCAGAGAGTATATTGAACAAAACATTCAAACCGGCATTCAGCAGGTACTTTTGGAGGTACGATAAAATTCGTTTAAAAGAAGACATTGCACAAAGATAGAATTAGTCGTAAGTCGTAAGAGATAAGTCGTAAGTTAATTTGGCTTTTTCGCTAAAAAGAAAAAGCGCAGATGAACTGCGCCTTCTATAACTAAACCCTAACCGTCTTTGATTGCTGAGCAATCTATATTTTGAAAAAAAACTTTACTCCAAAATTCGCATCTTGTTCTGCGAAACAATCTCTTATACGTAAAGAGTTACAAAAATGTTTCAATTTTAACAAAACTTTTTTTTCACTCCCCTTTTCTGTAGGATTGCGATGCAAACATAATACTTATGATTAAAGCTCTTGTAAATAATTCAAAAAATTTTGAGGTCGCAGAAAATAATCTGATAAACGGAGTGGAGAAAGATGTTGACATTGTCAAAATTTCAGAAAACAATTACCATATACTGATT